>JBEKYG010000032.1:0-13904 GCA_049511215.1 Acidobacteriota bacterium
AGGAAATCCGTTCGGATTACGAAGCTAACACCGGCCGCGTAATCGTGGAGTGCTTTGCCCGATTGGATCCGCTGGCCTTTCCCGCCGTGCTGGTTGCCGGCCACGGCCCGTTCACCTGGGGCGACTCGATCGAGCACGCCGTCGGCCACGCCATCATCCTGGAGCATATCGCCCTGCTGGCAACCGAGACACTGCGTATCCGGCCAGCGATCAAGCCGATGCAGCGCGCGCTGCTCGACAAGCATTTTCTCCGGAAGCATGGCCGCGACGCCTACTACGGCCAAAAAAAATCATCGCATACAACTGTCACGTCAAGCCAACATGACAAATAACCCAGCCATCCAATAGAGCCAAACCATGAAAAAGCCACTGATCTGGATTATCGCCGGCGCCATCTGCGTCATCTGTTTTATCGGCTGTACCTCGACGCCTCAACCTCAGTCTCAGCCCACGGGCAATATCAGCAAAGAGTCTTTCGGCACAAAGGAGGGTACCCAGGTGGATCTCTATACGCTGCGCAACGCAAAGGGTCTTGAGGCTAAAATCACCAATTACGGCGGGATCGTAGTTTCACTGAAGGTTCCCGATCGCAACGGCCAATTCGGCGATGTCGTCCTTGGATTCGATACGCTGGATGGTTATCTCAGCCCCGAATATGCCAAAAGCAATCCTTATTTCGGTGCTTTGATTGGACGCTACGGAAACCGCATCGGCAAGGCCAGGTTTGCGCTGGCAGGCAAGGAGTACAAGCTGGCAGCCAACAACGGGGCCAATCACCTGCATGGCGGCGTCCAAGGATATGACAAGGTCTTATGGGAGGCCCGGCCATTGCAAGGGGATCAGCCGGCGTTGGAGCTGCACTACCTGAGCAAGGACGGCGAAGAGGGCTATCCCGGCAACCTCAACGTCACGGCAGTCTACACCCTTACCGGCGACAATGGACTGAAGGTCGAGTTCACCGCGACGACCGATAAGGAGACGGTGGTGAACCTCACGCACCACTCCTACTTCAATCTCGCCGGGAAGGGGGACATCCTCGGCCATGAACTGATGATCGATGCCGATAAGACTACTCCCGTGGACAGCGGTCTCATCCCGACCGGCGAGCTGCGTCCGGTGAAGGGCACACCGTTTGACTTCAGTTCCCCTACGGCGATCGGCGCCCGCATCAGCCAGGACGATGAGCAGCTCAAGTTCGGAAAGGGCTACGACCATAACTGGATCATCAACAAGCCTGCGGGGGAAGTCGGTCTCATGGCACGCGTCTATGAACCGAGCAGCGGCCGCGTGCTGGAAGTGCTCTCCACCGAGCCGGGCCTGCAATTCTATTCCGGCAACTTCCTCGATGGGACACTTAAGGGTAAGGGCGGCTGGGTTTACCAGTTCCGCAACGGCTTCTGCATGGAGCCACAGCATTACCCGGATTCGCCGAACAAGCCGGGATTCCCGCCGGTAGTACTGAAGCCAGGCGAGACCTACAAGAACACCATCATCTACCGATTCAGTACCAAATAAGGGGGGTGGGGCCTGGAAAATTTACTTTTGTCCTCGAGGACCGCGGATCAGCGCAAGGGCAGGAACAAAAGTAAATTTTCCAGGCCCCGAATTTTCAAGGATCAGTTCTTTGATTTGCGTGCCAGCATGGCCTCGACTTCGAGCTCAAAGGTATGCTGCGGATCGAAGCCCCAGAACGTCGGCATGAAGAGCGCGCGGCCTTCCCTGTCGATGAGGAAATTGATTGGTGCCCTGTCGACCTTATAGACGTCGAGCGCCCACTCCTGGTAAGGCGCGCGCAGGGAGACGAAGCCGTAGCGACCCATCAAAACGGCTGCGATGGCATCCTCCTCGGGATTCACGTTGATGGTGACGACGGTGAGGCCCTGCGGTCCGTACTTGTCGAGCATCTTTTGAAGGCGAGGAAGGTCGTCTCGGCAGTTGACATCGCCGGGATGCCAGTAGGTAAGCAGTACCACCCGGCCGCGATATCCCGAAAGCCGAACCCGTTTCCCATCGCGATAGCCCGGGAGATTGAAATCCTTTAACATGCGAGCCTTCTTGAGCCTGGCAACCCAGACCTCTTCCTCAACCTGTGCAGGCGTTTTCTTCAGCTTCGCGGCATATCCGGCGAGAGCCGGCTTGAGTGCATCGCTGGGTTGCGCGGCCATGGCGTTCGTGAGGATCTGGCAGGCTCGGGCGGTGTTGCCGGCCATGTCCGCCGCCTCCGCCTGGAGAAGAGCCTGTGGGTCCGGAGAAATCAGGTAAGGCAGCTCCGCCTTATTGAGCATGTCCGCGGCCTCTTTGTAGGACTTGCGATCCATCAATGTGCGGGCGATAACCATGGACTGCTCATATTTCGCCATTTCTTGCCAGTCTCTTCCGGCTTCACTCCCCGCGGGAATGATCGTGGTCATTTCTTGGGCTAGGCCGAGTGCCCTGGGCGGGTCCGTCCTATGGTATGCATCAAAGAGGAACCGCATGTACCACTCGGTAACTTCGTATTCAATGGGTGAGTACAGGCTCTTGAGACGTTCCAGCATCCCGATCCTCACGGCCAAGTCTCCCTCAAATGATGACATCCTGGAGAGAAGATCGGCCCCCGATGCATGCCTGGGGAACTGCATGATAAATCCGTCGGTGAGCTTGCTGCAAAGTGGCAGATCGATCTCAATCACCTGCCGTGCATATTCGGCGAGCATTTCCAGGTCATCCGGCTGGAGTTCGTGAGCTTTGCGGAAGGCCTCTCGCGCGCCCGCGATGTCGCCACGGTAAATCAGTGTTGAAGCCAAGGACTGATAACCCTTGGCGAAACCGGCATCAAGAGCGACGGCTTTCCGGAAATATCGTTCTGCCGCCTCCTGAGTTTGGGAATTGTCGAGCAGGCCTAGTGCCCATTGATAGACGGCGCTTTTTGGGGCAAGTGCGGCCTTGGCCGTGTACAGCGCGCTGACGGCGCGCAAAGTAGTCTCGCCTGCTAAAATACGTTGCCAAGACGCTGGGTCGCTACGATTTGCCATGGCCTTGGCGGTGGTAACCAGTTGCGTCAAGGCGTCGACATAATCCGGGTCGAGCTCGAGGGCTTTGCGAAATGACTGGAGTGCGCCAGTGGTATACCCGATTTTCAGTGCAGCACGGCCCTTATCAAATTCAGTCTTTGCGTCGGGATGCGGCAGGTATTGGCTCGCACCGGACCCTGCGATCGTGATGCAACACATTACGATGAAAAGCAGGCATTGACGGCGTTTCATAAAAGCCCTCCTCACCAAAACCAGGAAACCTGCGCTGTACGTACACAAACGCCAATTACCAATCACCTCACAAATAGGTGGACGTTGGATCCAAAAATGACGAGCTGGACAGAGGTCATGTTCACTTCGCATAGCGACCATCGGTATCGGTATCGGGGTCGCAGTCGCAATCGGTTGTGTGGGTCTGCAAAAGCCGATAGCGACTGCGATTGCGACCCCGATACCGATACCGACCGATATGGTGTTCTCCTTTCTCTTTGATACCTCCAAATGTCAACCTACTGATGAACCCGGCAAGCCGATCATTTAATCCGCAGCATGACCACCCCATGGGAAGGGACTTCAGCCGAATACTCGGTGGGCGCGGTTACGTCCGTGTGCGCCCAGAGGTCGCGCACCTTGGGTTTGTTCTTGATTCCCAATTCCGTCCAGCGGACGCTCATCTTGGCTGTCGCCGCGCTTCGGTTGAACAGGGCGATCGCAACGCCGTCGGCGAGAGGCTTTTTCCAGATTTCGAGCTCGCCATCCTGCTTGGCGCGGACACCCTGTTTGCCCAGCTTGTCCTGATCGATCGCGACCACCTCTTTATTTGTCAGGATATTGATCGTCTCCGTGGTCATCGAGCGAAGATCATTGCCGGCAAGCAGTGGCGCGGCCAGCATGCACCAGAGGCTCATGTGCGTGCGGTATTCGGTCGCGCTCATGCCGCCGTTGCCGATCTCCAGCATGTCGGGGTCATTCCAGTGACCGGGCCCGGCATAGATTTCCCGGCCGTTTTGTTGGACAAAACCGATGTTCGACATGAAGTTCCAGCCGTCACGGATGTCATCCGTGGTGCGCCACAGGTTGCCGCCGGCGTCGGCGCCCCATTTGCCGACATCCAGCCAGCCGTACTGGCATAGGCTATAAACGACGGGACGGCCGGTCTCGCGCAGCGCGAGCGCCATCTTCTGGTACGCGCTCGGCATCTCCTCCGGATCGTAGACGTCCGAGGCGTTGCACCAGTCGTACTTCAAATAGTCGATGCCCCAGGCCGCGAACGTTTTGGCATCCTGCTCTTCGTGCAGGTAGCTGGCCTCGAAGCGCTGGCAGGTCGCGCGTCCGGGTCCCGAGTAGATACCGATCTTGAGCCCCTTGGAGTGGACATAATCGGCGAGCGCCTTCATGTCCGGGAACTTCTCGTTGGTCGTGATGTTACCTTGCGCGTCCCGCTTCCCTTCCCACGTGTCGTCGATGTTGACATAAAGGTATCCGGCGTCCTTCATGCCGCTCGAGACCATGGCGTCCGTGATCTCCCGGACCGTTTTGTCATCAATCTTGTCTCTGAACTTGTTCCAGCTGTTCCAGCCCATCGGCGGGGTCTTCGCGAGGCCATTGGGCTTGATCGGCTTGAACGGTGGAAATGGCTTGTGTTGGGCCATCAGCGCCGCGAGCGAAGGCGGCGGATTGAACTCGGTCGACGTAGAAATCCGGTGGAGAATCGTCTCGGGTGCCGGGCGGCCCTGCGGGGCTTGAGCCAGCGCGAACCTGAGTTCCTCTCCATTCAACGTGCCCTTGTAAGGCGCGGGCTTACTCGCAGGCTGCGAGCTTTTCAAGTCGAAAGTCACCTGGTCCCCGTCCACCAAGCCATTGGCAATCTCCTGCCTGCCGCTGGTGCCGATCGACCGGCCCGTAAACTTTTTGCCGTCGGCCTTGAATACGTAGTACGCCTCGGTCTTCCTGCCGTTCGGCAAAGTGCGTTCGAAGTACCAGGCTCCCGAAATATCCGCGGCCATCAGGCTGGAGCCGAATGTAAAGAAGAACACAGAGAAAAAGAGCTTGCGCATCATAACGATTCTCCGCAACAAATCTGTTATTAGACAGAAGTTCGGCAACTGGAATTTCATTATGACCGCATGACCCCTATTTTCAACGACAATCTGGGGCCTTACGGAAAGGATCCTTACCTAGATTCGAGATTCGAAATTCGAAATTCGAGATTTTAGAATTTCGAATTTCGAATCTCGAATCGCCACTTCATCGGCGGCTAGATTTATTTGCGGTTACCCCCGGAAGTAAAGGTACGCCCCAAGGATGCAGCAGAAGATGAACGCGGAAGCTGCCACATCCTGCCAAGTCCAGCTGGCGCGGGTTCGCTTGCGGTCCTCATGCGTCACGGTGCCGTAGGTGAGGCTCTGTATCCGCCCATAATCCGGTTCGGCCGTCATGTAACTCACGACGACCATGACCACGGCCGAGACAATGGTAATCAGCACGCTGAAGTACTGGAAATAGATGTTATTGATAATCCATAGAAATGAGCCTGGCGTGTAGCCGTTCTCAAATCCCTTTAGGCCCAGCGTCACGGGCGTGTCCACCAACATGCGGAACAGCCCCATCACAAAGCCCACCACCATGGCCCACAGGCATCCCTTGGCGTTGAGCCTCTTGAAGAAGACGCCAAAGAAAAAGACGACGAAAATCGGCGGCGCCAGGTAACCCTGAACGGATTGCAGGTAGTTGTAAAGCCCGGACGCGCCTTTGATCACAGGGATCCACGCGACCGCGATCAACACCATGGTGCCGGTGGCGATGCGGCCCATGCGCACCAACTCGTGCTGCGTGGACTTGGGCTTCCACTTTTCATACAGATCTTTGGTGAACAGCGTGGAGCAGGCATTAAACACGCCGGCCAGCGAGCCCATGAGCGCGGACAGCAGCCCTGCAACCACAATGCCCCGCAACCCGGGCGGCAGCAGGTATTCCACCATCAGCGGAAACGCTCCTTGCGCCTCTCTCGTCACGTGGCCATTGGGTCCGATCAGAATGTTTTGCAGCTCGGGAACCTTGCCGCTCTTGGCCAGCGCGAAGCAAATCAGGCCGGGAATAATAAACAGGTACACCGGAAACAGCTTGAGGAATCCGGCGAAGATGCTGCCGCGTCGCGCGATGGTCTCGTTGGGAGCGCCCAATGCGCGCTGCACGATATACTGGTCGGTGCACCAATACCAGAGGCCGATAATCGGAGCGCAGAACAGCATTCCGAGCCATGGGTAGTGGCCGTTGAAGTACCATGCCTGCTTGACGATGTTACCGACGGCGTCCTTTTCGAGCACCGGCGCCCAGGTGCCGTGCACACCGGCCGGAATGAGCGGCTTCCAGAGGTTGAACATGTCCGATCCGCACCAGTACCGTAGTTCACTCCAACCCCCGAGTTTGATCAGCCCATATACCGTCAGCAGTCCCGACCCCACGATGAGGACGGTAACCTGCACGGCATCGTTGTAGACCACCGCGCGCATGCCGCCCAGCATCGTGTAAAGACCGGTCAAGACGATCACCAGCACGGATCCGATCCAGAAGCTGTCGATCTCGTAGCCGCCAATGTTCAAACGCAGTTCCGGCAGGAGCGCGCCGAAAACCACACCTCCCGCGAAGATGCCGACGGCGATCTTGGACACGACGAAGGTGATCAGTGATACCACAGAGAGGACATAGCGGGAGGCGCTGGAAAAACGCCGCTCGAGGAACTCCGGCATCGTGAACACGAGCGCGCGCGCGTAAAAAGGCACGAACACCCATGCCAGCACCAGCAGGCACCAGGCATGCAATTCATAATGGGCCATGGCCACGCCGTCCGTCGTCCCTGAACCGGCCAGACCCACGATGTGCTCCGATCCAATATTGGAGGCGAAGATGGAGGCGCCGATAATCCACCAGCCGAGGTTGCGCCCGGCCAGAAAATAATCGGCGGCGGTATCCTTGCCTCTGCGGACGACCCACCAGGCCACGCAAAGTAAGATGGAGAAATAGAGTGCGATCATCAGCCAGTCAAGACCCGTGATGTGCGACTTGACCGGCGTGACTTGAAACGAAAGGAGGAGTGTGGAGGACGAGAGTCTCATAGGTTTATCTGTCTCTCAGCAGTCGTTCGTTCGATAGAATTGTTTCGGTGAATAAAGCCGGTTCCATGAATCGGCGTCTCTGCGTGCCGGCCGGATCGATTCGTGAAAACGTTCGGTGTCCCGGGGGCGTTCACCAGCGGGAGAGAGAATGGTCTCTGCACGGCGCGGCTCGGTTTCATCGAGAAGGATGCGATGTCCCGCTTCTTGCCACGATCGAAAATCGTGGAGTCGTCTTTGGTCAATCCGGCGCCGGGGCCCTTCGTGTCGCGCACGTCTACGTTCAGCTCGACGCGGCGCGTGGCCCCACGAACAGCAGATTGGCCCAGCGTCAGGGTCCACGCCAGAAGGGTCAATGCGGCAACGTGTAATGTCATCAGGTTCGAGTGCAGGCGGCACCTTCTTTCATGCAAGCTTCCAGGCATTTTTATCCTGAGATGGCCCGCAGAACAAGGAAAATAGGTGCGTCAGCACAGGCTCGAATGGGAATGGGCGCACCCATAACTGCGATCGCTGCTCTCGTGACAGACTTTTGGGGCTCGTGCAAACCTATTATTAGTGTCTAATATACAATTGGCATGGGCCCATGACCTTGCCTAGTATCGCCTCACGGCGGGCTTTCATTGGAATGAGGATTGCCGCCGACTCCCCGGCGGAAGCAAAGGAAATAGGCAAAGGGATTGGAGTGTTATGCTACGCCCAAGGCCAGCCTCCAGAATTGATTTCAAGCGGTCAGGGGCCCGGTTCCTTTTGATGCCGGGAGTGCACACGGGAAAGAGCCATCACTGAGGATGAGATTCCAAACCAACAGTATATTCCGAGGAGGTTTTATGCTCCGGTTTACCATGCGAGCATCATTGGCACTTCTGCTTGATCCGTCAAATTCGACGCCGGCTCCTGTAACCGTAGGGCACTTATAACTGCCGCAAAACAATAACAGTACAGCAAAGCGGATAGCGAGAACAAGGCGCAGTCGAATTTCTCATTCCCTGACTCACAGACAGGAGATCTCCACTATCTCTTAAACCGGATTACTCATGAACAAAGCGCGGAACTCTCTTTCGGACACTGAGGACGCCGCAAGTTCTTGCTCGAGTCAGCGTACAGGAGCTTTTGCCGCCGCAATCCTCGCTCACGAATTCCACCGGCACTGGACTAATTTCATCCTGCCACCGAGCGGCGGGGGAAGATCTCATCATGAAGTTTGATCCGGACAACGGGTAGTATTTTTCCGAAAGCTGTCAGACCCATTGCCATGAGCTGCAGTTGGCGGCGCATGTATCTTCATGGATGAGGCCGACGGCTCTCAGGTGGCGCAGCCGGTAGCGAGCTGCATCGCGGGTTAATTCATCCACTCCAGCATTCAACTCGGCGCCACCTATAAGCCATCGAGGGTTGATCCGCTTTTATGAGCCTATCTGAGGTACGATCGAGTTATGATCGTATTCGTGGGCTTGAGAGACGGCGCAAATCGACAATTACCTTAGGGTTCGCGCAAAAATAAATTCACATTTTGGCGCGAGCCCTTAGCTCAGAAGTTGGAGAGAGGATTGACCGAATCCGGCTCAAAACAAAGCGGCAGATTGAGTTACGCGTACATTCTTTGAGGAAATGAGCATGAACAAGATCTTCCATCCATTCATAACCATATTGTTGGTATTGATTTATGTCCCCTTGCTGCTATCGGCCGGAGGGCCGCGACCGTCGGCGCCGGCTCCTGTCAACCTGAGCAACGCGCGATTCAATGGTTTGACCCGAATCGTCGTAGCCACGAACGCGGAGCTGAAAGGAATCACTGCAGCTGAGATCGTTATTACCAAGCCGGACGGCACGACTATCAGACCGGCCAAAATCCGGAGCGTGGATGTCACCTCAGGTTCGTTATCAGTCGTGATTTCTGCGGATCAATTCGCGCGTATAACCTCCCAGGGTACAAGCATTGCCACCAGAGCTTTTGGTTCCTTTGGCGCTTCCCGAACCGTAAAGGTTCAGAGGATGGGGGAATCTGCGGCCAACGGTCACATCATCGGCGCGAGCCAGTGGACGGATGAGGGTTGGAGCACAAGTCAAACCGATCCACGGTTTGTCGATCCTGTGACCGGGCAATCGGGTCTCTATCGCTTTGTCGATCTGACCCCCAATGAAGATGAGCACAACAAGCCGGTAGATTGGAAGGACGGAAATATTGTCACTCCCGCCCATCGGGCCAGGACCATGCTGGTATTGTTCGTGGAGTTTCCGGACCGCCGCGCGGCGGATGCGGGCGATCCTTACACGACGATCCCGCCATATCTAGAATTCCTGAAGGGCGCCGTGGATTGGTTTGGCATGTCCTCGTACGGCCAGTTTCGCCTCGTGCTTGCCTCTCCGCAAAGCACCGGGAATCTGGGCTGGATCATGATGAGCAAAAACGCTGCGCAATATGACTGGAACGGCCAAACCCACACCATGTTCGCATATGTCAGAGAGGCCTGCCAACTGGCTTACGACAAATGGCAGATCAAAGCCGATGACTACGGCATGTTGTTGATCATGCCTGCCAGAGGCAGGGCCGGCCTGGTCAATGGGCCCGCCAATATCAATCGTGATCCCAGTGACGGGGAGCAGCCGAATACGAACCTCATCGCCTACGTCGATCGCGACAACAAGCCGCATTTCATCGGCACGGCGATCACGGCCGGCAATGACATGTTCCGTTGGGGATATCGATGGCTCACCCACGAATCCGGACATACATTCGGATTTCCGGATCTGTATATGTATGCTCCTACAACGGTCAACGGCGTGAGAGTCAATCAATTCTTCTTCTGCGGCGGCTGGGACATGATGGGCAACATCGCGGGGCATTCGACGGATTATTTGGGCTGGCACAAGTGGAAGCTGCGCTGGATCCGCGACGACCAGGTGGATGTAATCAGCCAGTCCGGCTCCGAAGCGATGGCTTGTTATTTGAGTCCGATTGAGACTCCCGGCGGCAGCAAGATAGCGGTGATCCGGACAGGCCTGTCGACGGCGTATGTCGCGGAGTTCCGAACCAAATTGGGGATTAACGCTCTGGATGGCAGAGGGAAATATTCAGGAGTTCTCCTTTATCGAATTGACGCTTCATGCATGGAAGCCAGGGAAAAGCAGCCCACGGCGCAGATCCTATCCAAACAGTATTACAGGAGTGAAGTTGTGGGAGGGCCCAAGAACCTGACCGGGGTCTGGCGTCCGATCGACAATACGATCAACGGCTATGATTCGCCCGAGTGCACCTGGCAGCCCGGTGAGGTCTTTTCTGATCCCGCCACCGGCGTGACCATCCATATTGACAGCATCACCAATTGCAGTGCCGCCGATCCCAACGGTAGCCCCTACACGGCGGAGGATGTCGCGACGATCACGATCGCCAAAACCATAAGCGCCGAATTGTTCAAAAGCGTGGCGCTGAGCAACCCTCAGCTGAAAAATCTCACAGATCTGACCTTCGATACGAACATTGAATTGCTGCAGAGGATTCCCAACGCCAACGGCGGCAATCATGGAACCTATACTTATGTCCGAGAGGAGTCCGTGCTCACTCCGGGAAATCTGGTCATTACCAAGGCGAACGGTTCGGTGATCCCAGAGAAAATGATCCGAGGCATCGTGGTGCTGCCGAATGGTGTTCAAGTCACCCTGGCGAAAGGCGCCTTTAAGAACGCCGCGGATGCCGCCCATGCGACCATCGCCACCAAGGCTTATTATCACTTTGGCGCGGGCGCGCCGGTCCGGATAGAAATCAGATAACCGCATCAGCGCTGTGGCTGATGGAACTCATGCCTTGGCGGGAATATTGCGGGAGACGCGAGAAATGAGGAGGAACGGGCGGTTGGCGATGTCTTTTTGCCCTGTGCCTGCCAATGGTTCGCGCATTAAAATATCACCGCAGAGCCCGCTGAGAGCGCGGAGGCGCTCGAGTGAAAATTTATGGCTTTTTCTGCGTTCTCAGCGGGCTCTGCGGTAATATTTATCTTTTCTCGCGGTCTCGGCAGCACACACTTTGGGTTCTGGCATGTCCGGGTTCCGGAATAGAAGGGAGACTGAACAAAACAACCACGAAACACGCGGGAATACGAAATTGCTTCTCGCTTTTTCAGGTGTTTCGTGGTTGCGGTTGTAACGCTTTGCCGTTACTTGGTCTTCAGAACGATACCGAACGACAGACGGACGTTGTTTGTACCCGCATTTTGGAAGGTAGACGGGTTCTTCACCCAAATTCTCTCGTAGTCGACTTGGACGACACGCACGGCAATCTTCTTGGCAACGCTGACGTCGACACCGCCGCCGAAAGCCATCGCGAAACCATTGTGTCCTCCGCGAACGCCGCCTGAGATCAGATCAAATTGATCGCCGACGTGGGCGCCCCCGATGAATACATGTCCAAATCCGGTGATTTTACCGGCACTGTGGGCAATCTGAGGCCCGGCGAAAAAAGTATAGGCAGCGGCGCTGGAAGGTTGGGTTTGATAGTGGCCGGCAAGATTACCAGCGAGGCCAAGCCAAGTGTTGAAGTAATATGTCGGCGTCAGGTTCCAGCCATTGGTATTTGCGCCGTCCGCCGTTCTCATATATGAGTAACCGCCAAATATTTCTGCCCTGGGAGCATTTTCCTGCGCCAGGGCAGTACCGCAAAAAGCGATCAGCACGATTGCCGACACCAGGAAGGTTTTCATCCGCATAGATCTATTCCCTTTCCAAATGGTTTTATGCAACCGGAGCTCTCCGGCGCCACAACTGATTCACAGCCCTTTCTCGCCTGCGGACTCTGCAGGCAGCAAAGGAGAGTGGCGCTCCGGCGATATTCGCCGGAGCGCTTGTTGGATTACCAGATGAACTCAGCTCGCAGCTGAAAGGATCGAGCGCCTGCGATTGAGGTGGTCGTGCCGAATGAGGTCGACGTGACATTTCCGAAGCTATACCCGAAGACCGGATGGTTGAACACGTTGGAGCCTTCTGCTGAGATCAGCAAGCTCATACGTTCCGTAATCCGGGTCTGCTTCCTCAAGGACATATTGGTGGTGTAGCTCCAAGGCCCATACAGATAGACATACTGGCAGATCTGGCCGGGCGACGTACAAGGTTGAATATACGCGGTATTGGCGCGGCCATCCGACCCGATCAGGCTCGTGGGCAGGAAATAGAAATTCTGGTTGGTCGGATTGAAGGTATACGTCCCCGCCATGTCTTTGATCTTCTGCGGAGTCAGGCCGTTGAGCAGAACAACGCCGCCATCAGCGAAATAGTTGAATGTGTATCGTCCGCTGGATAAACGGCCGAGGGAGCCCGAATTCGCTTGGAAGTTCGTTGAGAGGGTCCATCCGCCGATTGCTCGATTGATGAACCCGTTATTCACTGAAAGTAGGTGTCCGGGTCCCATCGGCAGCTCGTAGGTTCCGAAAACCCGGAAGGTCTGCTTGCGGTCGTTAAAGAGCGGCACGATGTCCAACTTATGATCGCGCAACGTCCTTGGCTGTGACGTGGCGGTCTGGTCACTGGAGTTGTTCATATCCCCCATGGACTTGCTGAAGGTGTAATTGCCATTGAGCTGAAGGCCCTTGCTGAAGCTTCTCCTGAAATCAATCTGGAGTGCGTGATACCAGGTGTTCCCGTTATCATCCAGAACATATCCGTAACTGGCGTACGGATTGGGCCGGAAGAAGTTGATGGCATAGGGCCCCGGAGCATTGTAGCCATTGTCGCTGCAAGGTCCGAAGTTGCTGCCGACCATGCGGCAATAGTACACAAGGCTGAAACTCGATGGGTTTCCGGCTATAGTGTTGGCCATGGTGGCCGCCGTTCCCTGCTGAAGGGTGGTTATGAAACTTGAGGACTTGTAGCCTGAGCCTGTGGACAGGGCCGGCATGGATCCTCTGGCGCCAAAGGCAGCGTCTAAGATTGGTGTTGCGACCTCTCCGGGAAAACTGCGGTTGGAGAAATCGTTTGCAAAACCATTAGCTGCGTTGATCGTCAGGTTGTTCTGCGCGTTCTTGAAGTCGGTCAGGAATCCATTTTCGAAGACGTTGGTTTCCTGAATATTGTAATCATGCCACATATGCACGGCGCGATTGCCCACGTAGCGAACTTCCAGGACATTTCCCTTGGCGATTTCGCGCTGGATGCCGAAGGTCCAGTTCTGCACATACGGGGTTCGCATCTGGGACTTTGTGGTCATTAAATAGACGGGGTAGAACCAGGATTCGGGCATCGGGAAAGTGAACGACGAGGGGAAGACCGACAATGTCGGCAGCGTTGACTGGAGCGTCAGACCGCCGGGGTCAAACCCGGTCATGCCGGGGTTGATCCACATGCTCTGGGTCGCCCCCGGATTGCCTGAGAGAGTGTTCGACACCGAGTTCAAGCCCTCGTCGTAGTAATTGATGCCGAAGCTCGCGCGGATCACCGTTTTGCCGCCGAAGAGCTTGCCCATCAGGCCCTTGCTCCCGGTTGGGCTCCAGGCAATACCAAGGTTGGGCGCCGGATTGACCTTGTCGCCAGAATAGGTGTAAGGCGTCAGCGTGAGCTGGGGATTCAGCACTCCGTCCAGCTTGCCCGGCTGAAACAGGTGTGCGGAGGGCCCCATCAGATTCGCCATGTCAGGCGTCGCGTCGATCCCGTTGGTGTTGTGCATTGCACCTGACGGATCTTCCCCCTGCTTTGGAGCGGAAGAAACCCTGTAACTAATTTGAAGCATAGTGCTTGTGGAGTCATGCCCGACGAATGCCTCCTGCCTACTTCTGCGGCAGTGCCACACCGA
>JBEKYG010000033.1:0-13887 GCA_049511215.1 Acidobacteriota bacterium
GAAGTTCACATGGTAAAGAAAGTACCCTCTAATTCAGCAGTCAAGGAGACAGAGATATGAAAATCGAGACTCGCACCGTCGGGGATATACAGTTGCTCGATTGCAGCGGAAAAATCACCCTCGGCGAGGGCACGATGGCAATTCGGAACACGGTTCGAGAGTTGCTGAAGAACGGCAGCAAGAAAATCGTGCTCAACCTTTCCGACGTCAACTACATCGACAGCTCTGGGATCGGCGAACTGGTAAGCAGCTTCACGACCGTTACTAATCAGGGCGGACAGCTGAAGCTCCTGAACCTGACCAAGAAGATTCATGAGCTCCTCGCCATCACCAAGCTATTGACCGTGTTCCAGACTTTCGACAACGAGCAGGCCGCGATCGGCAGCTTTAAGTGAAAATTGCGATCCGCCGTTTCTAGCGGAAGATATTGTTGAAATTCAGCTTCTTGGTGAGATCGTTGATCACTACGAATCCCATCAGGAGGATCAGGAACACAAAGCCAATCTGAACGATCTTTTCTTTGATTCCGAGGCTCAAGTCCCGCCCGATCACACCCTCGATCAGGAGCAGGGCGATTACGCCTCCGTCTAAGATGGGGATCGGGAGCAGGTTGAAGATTCCGAGGTTGAGGCTTAGTAGCCCGATAAAACCGAAAAAGAGCCGGGCGCTGCCGGTACGCGCAGCGATCCCGGCCACGCTCGCGATCTCGATCGGGCCGGAAATGGTTTTTACTGAGGCGCTTCCGGTAAATATTCTCCCGATAACTTGAAAGGTAAGAACCGCGACCTCGTAATTGCGGCGGATCGACTGGGCTATCGATCCCACGATTCCATAGCGTTCGTGGTCCGCGGGAATCTCGGGATAGAAACCGATCACCACGCGACCTTTGTCCTCGGCCGGCGCGATGGTGAGCTCGCGTTTTACTCCACTTCGTGGCAGTTCCTGAACGAGTGCGTCCCAGCTCGTGCCGGGTAAAGGCTGGTTAGTTGGGCGCCAGATCTCAAATTGCAGCGGTACGCCCTTGCTTTCCGCGATGAGATTGAGGATCTCGTCGTAACTGCTCCCCTTTTTGAAACCACTCTGAACTGAGAGAATCTCGTCTCCTGCTCGCAGGCCCGACTTCTGTGCGGGCGAGTTTGGATCCACCTCCTGTACGATCGTCCTTGGCAGCATGTATTTAAAGCCGAGGCTGTCCGGATCGACATTTTCTGTTGGCGGCGAATCAAAATGCAGGTTGAGCTGCTGGCCGGCACGATCGACAGTCACATTCAGCGCGTTCCTTGGCGCCGTCCCCAAGGCAATCTCCATACTCTGCCAGTCTTTGGTCTGGTTACCATCGACGGCCACGATACGGTCTCTCGACCGCAAGCCGCTGCGCTGGGCGATCGAGTTGGGCGCCACCGGGCCAACGACGGCGGGGCCTTGGAGATAGCGGTATACCAGCATGCCTTCCATGTAGGAACTGGTCACAATCGCCACTGCCAACAGGACGTTCATGAAGGGGCCGGCAAGGGCAACCAACAAACGGTGCCACTTTGGATGTGAGAGGAATTCATCCGGAGCACCGTGGCGTTCTTCATCAAACGCTTCCCCTGCCATTTTCACATAGCCGCCCAATGGCAGGGGGCTTATGCGATACTCCGTCCCCGCGCGCGTAAAGCCCGCGAGCCGGGGGCCGAACCCCAGCGAAAAAGTGATCACGCGGATCTTCAACAGCTTGGCCATGGCGAAATGGCCGAATTCGTGAACGGTGATCACAATGCCCAGGACAACGATAAAAGCCAGAATGGTTACAATCATCAGTCGGGGTTCCTCTCGCCCCCAAATATAATGATGCTCCAAAGGGCAAAAACTCTCAATGCGCGGCTGAGCCCGAGCGGTTCGCGAGTTCCCGTGCCTTCTTTCGCGCCCAGGCGTCGGCATTGAGGACGGCGTCAAGGGAGGAAGCCTCTTCCGGCGGGTGCGCATCCAGCACGGACGCGATGATTCTGGGGATTCCGTCAAATCCGATCTGGTTGCTCAAGAACGATTCGACGGCGACCTCATTGGCGGCGTTGAGCACGGCGGGGGCTGTTCCGCCCGCCCGCAGTGCCCGGTAGGCAAGATCGAGGCACTGGAACTTGTCGCGATCGGGCTCCAGGAATTCAAGTCTGGACAGTTTATGGATATCGAGCGAGGGAAGCGCACAGGGCCATCGTTCAGGATAGGTCAGTGCGTACTGAATCGGGATGCGCATGTCTGTCAGCCCGAGCTGGGCGAGGACGGATCCATCAATGAACTCCACCATCGAGTGGACAATGCTCTGGGGATGCACGGCAATATCAACCTCATCCGGCATGACTCCGAACAACCAGGAGGCTTCGATCACTTCAAGGCCCTTGTTCATGAGCGTGGCGGAATCGATGGTGATTTTCTGGCCCATGCGCCATGTTGGATGATTCAAAGCCTCTTCGCGCGTGACCGCCGCAAACTTCTCTTTCGGCGTGTCACGGAACGGTCCGCCGGAAGCCGTCAGGATCAACCGCCGGATCTCATTCCGGCTCGCGCTGCGCAGACACTGGTGGATCGCATTGTGTTCGCTGTCGACCGGCAAAATCTCTACTCCATGCTCGCGCGCCTTCTCCATGATCAATTGGCCTGCCATGACCAGAGTTTCCTTGTTGGCCAATGCGATGTGCTTGCCGCTCTCCACCGCGCGATAGGTCGGTAACAATCCTGCCGCTCCTGTAATGGCAGAGAGAACCATCGTGGCTTCCGGCAGGCAGGAAACCTCGATTGTGCCCTCTGTTCCATGGACGAAGCGGGTGTGCCCGAGCGGATACCCTCGGTGTCGCAGGATAGCCTGCAGCTCACGCGAGACGTCCTCATCCTGGCTGGAGGCAATCCGGGGGTGGATCTCCTCAACCTGGTCAGCCAGCAGTGTGACGTTTCTGCCCCCGGCCAGCCCGACAACTTGAAACTCCCTGGGGAAGCTTGAAGTAACCAGGAGAGTATTGGTGCCGATGGACCCGGTCGAACCGAGCACTGAAATAAACTTCATGAAAACGCCCCTCGGGGTAAATACGAAGGGAGCATTTTAGCGAATCCGGCAGCGCCGCGCCACCAAACTCTGCAAATTCGGTGACAGGATACGCATTTCCCAATTTCGAGTGCGGGTCAAGTGCGACTTCGTCAAGCCCGGATATCAGGAAATGGATATCCTGTCGGCGGATTTCAAGGATAGATTTGCACGAGGTAGAGACAGAGGATTGGAAAAGCGAACAGAAGGCTGTCGATGCGGTCAAGCACGCCACCATGTCCGGGGATCAGATTTGAGCTTTCTTTGACTTCCGCCGCGCGTTTCAGCATGGATTCTGCCAGGTCGCCAAGTTGGCCGAAGATGCCCACAAGCAGCGAAGTGGCGATTACGTGCCTCAATGGGAGATCGGTGAAGAGGAAATGGCCCAACAACACCGCCACTGCCAGTCCAGCCAAGAGTCCGCCCGCTGCCCCCTCGTAGGTCTTTTTGGGACTTAGTTGGGGGGCAAAGGGCGTGCGCCCGAAACTCTTGCCTGCAAATAGAGCGGCAGTATCTCCTGCCCAGATGACGGCCAGCAAGATTAGGGTCCACTCGCGGCCGACCCGGGCGCCAAAGCTGAAGCGCACCGCAAAGGCCGAATAGAGGCACAGCGCCAGGTAACTGATGCCGAGTAAATTAACCATCAGTCCCAGCACGCGATCGCGCATCGGATCACGGCGCCACATCGCGGCCAGGAAGGCTGCCACAACCAGGGCCGTGCACATCATGATCGGCGGAATCCACCCTCCCCAGAAACCGATCAGGAGAATCCAGAAGCCCGCATGGCCGAACCATGGCTGGCCGCTTACCCCCAGCCTCTCCATGAGCTGAAAATACTCATATAGGCAGAGGGATCCGACGATGCCTAGGGCCGCCAGGAAATAAGGCGGAGGAGCGAAGAAAACAACGATCAGCGTGACCGGAACCAGGATCAAGGCAGAAGCGATCCGCAGGATCATATCAGTTCCCGCATCCTGGGCAGGCGATGCCGTTGACCCGGGAGGCGACTCCTCCATTCATTACGATCCGGCTCCGGGCCTGATTCCTCCGTAACGCCGTTCCCGTGTCTGGTATTCCAGGAGGGCCTCGAACAGATGCCTGCGGCGGAAATCGGGCCAATAGGTGGGGGTAACGTAGATTTCCGAATAAGCAACCTGCCACAACAGGAAATTGCTGAGCCGCATCTCACCACTGGTGCGGATGAGCAAGTCCGGATCCGGGATACCCGCGGTGTAGAGGGATTGCCCGATCAGGTCCTCCGTGACTACAATGCGGTGCCCATTCTGCCGCTCCAGCAGTTTGTTGAAGGCATCCACCAGTTCCGCACGCCCGCCATAATTGAGCGCGACGTTGAGCGTCATGCCGGTATTGCGGCTGGTCTTATCCATCGCCCGCTCCAGCTCGCGGCGGACCGATTGTGCGAGTCCATCCATACGGCCAATAGCGAGAAAGCGAATGTTGCCATGGACCAGCCGATCCAACTCGCGCCTGATGTACTCCTTGAGCAGACTCATGAGCGTGCGCACTTCGGTCTGTGGCCGCTTCCAGTTCTCCACGGAGAACGCATACAGCGTCAAGACCTCAAGGCCCAGACGGGCAGAGACTTCAACAATTTCCCGGACCGATTCGATGCCGGCTCGGTGTCCCGCGACTCTGGGCAGCCTGCGCTGACGGGCCCACCGGCCGTTTCCGTCCATGATCACGGCGACGTGGCGCGGCAGCCGGGTCTGGTCGATTCTCTTCAGGAGACTCGCTTCGACGCTTCCAGGTTCGGCAAGGGCAGCCTTCCCAGTCATAAAAAGCAACCTCGCTCGATGATTGGCCACCTCATGATGGTAGCACAAAAGACCAAAACGGCACGAATGTGTCAAGTTACATCAACAGGTTTTATAGATTCGAGATTCGAAATTCGAGATTCGAAATTCGAGATTCGAAATTCTAAAATCTCGAATTTCGAATCTCGAATCGCCGATTTCTTGGCGTCTTAGAGTCTTCACGTCTTGGCGGTAGACTTTATTTGCAGCTAATCTCCGTAGTGGACCTTGAGCAGGATGAGGCCGTGGGCCGGCGCTGTAAACCCGGCTCGAGTACGATCGCGCAGCTTAAATAGGGCTTCAAATTCATCCAGTGTCATCAGCCCTCGCCCCAGTTCCAGAAGCGTACCGACCATATTCCTGACCATGTGGTGCAGAAAACCGCTTCCTTCAACCGTGAGTGTAAGTAGACTGCCGGCACACCTGAGCCGACAGTTGTAAATGTGCCGAACGGCGTTTTCCTGGCCACTCCCCTTGGCTGCGAAGCTGGCAAAATCGTGCGTGCCCACGAACAAAGCCGTTGCCTGCCGCATAATCGTAACGTCGATTGGATAAGGATAATGGAGATGCTCTCTCGCGAGATGTGGAGGCAGGATCGCGCCCCGGTAGATCTGATAGCGATAGATTTTTGAACGTGCGCTGCGCCGGGCATGGAAATCTGCAGGGACCTCTCGGGCTGAGAGAATGCGGATGTCGTGAGGCAAAACGCTGTTGAGAGCGCGGACGAGGCGGGGGGCGGGAATGCGCGTGGCGGTGCTGAAACTGGCCACAAAGCCGCGTGCGTGCGTGCCGGCGTCGGTTCGGCCGCTTCCGATTGGATTCGTCTGCTCTCCGGTGATTCTTCGAATCGCTTCCCGGAGCTCGCCCTGGACAGTCTTCTGCTGTATCTGGATCTGCCACCCGTGATAGGACGTGCCATCAAACCCAAGCACGAGCTTGATATTGCGAAGATATTTCATCAGCCCCCCGGCTAAACCTGGCTGCCGGCCCGGCACATCGGGCAATCGTCCGGCTGGTACTCGGGAAAATTCGACGTCCCCAATTTCACCGCCAACACTCCAAGATTCCAGGACGCCAAAAGTTTTGATCCTCGATTTCTTGGCGTCTTGGAGTCTTCGCGGTAAATTTTGGCTGCAGCCCTGTTGCTTGCTGATATTCGTCGTTATGCTAATTCCCACTGTCTGAATCGCAGATGACTATGCTTGAAGGGTACAAAATATCAGCATCTATGCTAATATGAAAGAACCCTGTGAGAAAAGGAGTGTCTTTATGTCCGGTCATTCAAAATGGCATTCTATCAAACACAAAAAGGCTGCCACCGATTCGAAGCGCGGGCGGATATTTACCCGCCTTATCAAGGAAATGACGGTTGCCGCGCGCTCAGGCGGGGGTGATATTGATTCCAATCCCCGGCTGCGTCTGGTGGTCAATACCGCTAAGGCTTCGAATATGCCGGCTGAGAACATCAAACGCGCAATCATGCGTGGTACCGGCGAACTCCCCGGAGTTTCCTATGAAGAGATGAATTACGAGGGATACGGCCCCGGAGGGGCCGCCATTTTCATGCGCGCCCTCACGGACAATCGCAACCGCACGGTTGCCGAACTGCGCCACATTCTCTCCAAAAACGGAGGAAATCTCGGTGAAACCGGGTGTGTGGCATGGATGTTTGATAGGAAAGGCTACTTTGTCGTCGAGAAAGCCGGTGCCAGTGAGGAGACGCTGCTTGATCTCATCCTCAACAACGGTGGCGATGATCTGCGTGAAGACGGCGGCAACTACGAGATCTTCTCCGGTCCGGAGAGCTTCGAACCTCTGAAGACGGCTCTGGAAGCTGCCGGCATTCCGGTAGCCGCCGCCGAGGTTTCCATGGTGCCGCAGAACTACGTGAAGCTCGAGGGCAAGGAAGCTCACACCATGCTGAAGCTAATGGATGCGCTGGAGGACCAGGAGGACGTCCAGAATGTATGGTCCAACTTCGACATTGACGAGGCTGTCATCCAGGAAGCTTCCTGAGACCGCTTGCTGATGCGAATACTGGGGATTGACCCTGGAAGCGAAACCACGGGTTACGGTCTTATCGAGTCGGATGGCTCCAGGCATTCTTCCATACTGTTCGGCGCAATCCGAACTTCGCCGCGCCGAGCCTTTCACGAACGACTTCTGCAAATCTACACTCAGCTCATGGATCTCCTCTCTCATGAGGAGATCCAAGCGGTCGCGATCGAGGGAGTCTTTTATTCGGCCAATGTTCAGTCTGCGCTCAAGTTGGGACATGCCAGGGGCGTGGCCCTCCTCGTTGCGGCACAACAAGGGCTCCCCGTTTTCGAATATTCCCCCTTGGAGATCAAGAGCGCGATCGTCGGTTACGGGCGTGCCGAGAAAAGCCAGGTTCAGATGATGGTCAGGCTCCTGCTGGGACTGCCCGAAACCCCGACTCCTGATGATGCGGCGGATGCATTGGCAGTCGCTATCTGCCACAGCCACATGGTGGGCTCGGAGATTGCCCGCTCGACGCGGAGAAGTCGGCGCAGGAAATAGGACTTTGCTCGCTTCGCTCGCCAACTTTAGGGGGCGAGGGGCAAAGGGAAAAAAACCAGTTTTTAGCCCTTTGTCCCATTACCCCTTGGCCCCTTGAAACAGTGTCCATATTTCATTCAGTCTCAAGTATTTGCTTACCAATCAGTTCATAAGTAGGTTGACATTTGGCGGCATCAAAAAGAGGGGAGAACACTATGTCCGTCGGTATCGGTATCGGGGTCGCAGTCGCAGTCGCAATCGCAATCGGTTGTATAAGTCTGCAAAAGCCGATAGCGATTGCGACTGCGACCCCGATACCGATACCGATGATCGCCACCCAAAGCGAACACGACCTCCATCCAGATCCTCATTTTTTGATCAAATGTCCACCTATTTATGAACTGATCACTAATTTCCGAGGCGCGGGCTAGCAAACGGCCATGCCGGCGTACCCTACCACGCGCTCGAAGTCCCCACTGACGTCGCCCGAAGTAGCGTAACGGATCAGATGGCCGCCGGTCGCTCCCAGATCGCGGCAGGCCGTCAGCAACGCCACAGCAGGGGCGAAACCACACATGGTCACATCCTTTTCGAAGATGATCCGATAGAGCCCCTGTGGATCCACCGCTATAACCTTGTCAATTGCAAAACGATCCTTCCTGGCGGCAACATCCGCGGATTCGTAATGGCTCATGTCCGAACTGGCCACCAGGAGCACTGGCTCAGCCATCGATTTGACGACCCGAGCCAGGGCATGTCCGAGGGTATCGAGTGAAGCATAATCCGTTGTCCCGATGCAAATGGCTGAAAAGCTGGGGGCATTTGCCAGCGATTGGAGGAATGGTATCTGAACTTCGATCGAGTGCTCACGGACATGAGCCGCAGCATCCTCAACCAACAGAGTGCACTCCTGCAGGAGATTCCTGTTCAGCTCCTCATCGATGCCGACCAGCCCCAGCGGCGTGCGCCATTGTCCCGATGGGTGAAGAGAAAGCGCGCGCCCTTTCCCGGTGTGGTTGGGTCCGAGCATGATGAAACGCCTGGGCATCCGAACGGCTGCGTAGACGGCGCCCGCAATCGCACCGGAATACATGTAGCCGGCGTGTGGCGCCACAATCCCTTTCGCTTCGAGCAGAGGCTCATTTTGGCCCAGAAAGGAACCAATGGTCTTGCGGAGATTTTCTGGGCTTGCTGAGTAGAACTGACCTGCAACCGCCGCCTCTCTGATCATAATCATCTCTCCTCTGCAAACCAGGGCTCAGGTTAGGAAGATCTCCCTTTTTATGATCCGTGGCTCAAGCCAGGGAACATCAGCGAAGAGTGGGATTTTCCGGACCTTACCCTTTACCACTTCCAATGCTCTCCGAACTCCCCCTCAGCATCCTTCGATATTGTCTCGAAAAGAGGATCGGCGGGAACTGTCAGTTCGTTTGGATGCTGGGCTTCCAACTCGGCCATGACCGCCTTGGTGCATTCCTGGAGCCCCGCCGAACTATAGCCACCCTCCAATACAAAGCAGATCCTGCCTCCACAGCACCTGTCGGCGGCCTTGGACAGCGACGCAGCCACCGATGCAAAGCCGGCGGCGCTCACGCAAAGCCCGCCCAGTGGGTCGCCCAACAGAGCATCGAATCCCGCGGAAACCAGGATGAACTGCGGCCGGTATTGGTCGAGGACCGAGGAGACGATCCGGGAATAGATGGGTACGAAAACGCTGTCTCCCGTTCCAGCAGGCAACGGGAAATTAAGCGTGTATCCCCAGCCGTCCTGGATGCCGATTTGCCTGATATCGCCGGTGCCGGGATAGAACGGGTATTGATGGGTCGAAATGAAGAGCACGTTGGGATCACCGTAGAAGGATGCCTGCGTGCCGTTGCCGTGATGGACGTCGATATCGACGATGGCCACCCGATCGAGCTTGTGCTCCAGCCTCAGGTGGGCAGCGGCCAACGCGACGTTGTTGAACAGGCAAAACCCCATGGCTCGATCCGGCTCCGCATGGTGACCCGGAGGGCGCACGAATGAGAAAGCGCGATCGATTTCCCCGGCGCAGATCGCATCCACGCAGGCGAGCACGCTTCCCGTTGCCAACAGCGCAATTTCGAAACTCGCGGCGGATACGGGCGTGTCCATATCCAGAAAGCTTGGAGCCATCTCCGAGGCGCGTTTTACACGCTCGATATAAGTGCGGCGGTGGACCATTTCGAGTTGGTCCGGCCGGGCCGCCCGAGCTTCGATGCGACGCCAGCGTTCGGCCGCTCCAAGATCATCGAGAGCCTGCTGGATGCAATCCAGGCGATGTGGGGACTCCGGATGACGGCTTCCTGTTTTATGGAGCCGAAAGCGGTCATCGATCAAAAACCCAAGTTTGCTCATGCGGTTTGTCTGCGGTCGGGATGATTTCAAGCGACGATGCAGCGTTGTTGCTCGATGTGGGCCGCGAACTCGTCGTAAAACTTCCTGACATAGCTCTCCACGGGCATGGCTGCGGCATCGGAGAGCGGACAGATCGTGCGCCCCTTCATGTTCGTGCAGATGTCGAGCATGGTCTCAAGCTCGCCTGCCCTGCCGAGGCCATTCTCGATGCGGGTCAGCATCTGATAAAGCCACTCCGTCCCCTCGCGGCACTGGGTGCACTGCCCGCAGGATTCCTCGGCATAAAACCTCGTGATGCGGCGCACCGCCTTCACCATGCACGTGGTCTCATCCATGACGATGACGCCGGCGGAGCCAAGCATACTCCCTGCTTTGGCTACGGAGTCGAAATCCAAGCGCACATCGACCTGGTCTGCCGTTAAAATCGGAACTGAGGAGCCTCCGGGGACCACCGCCTTAAGTTTGCGCCCGTTTCTCATGCCGCCGCAATGTTCGTAGATCAGCTCACGCAGGGTGATCCCCATGGGGAACTCATATACGCCCGGCTTCTGCACGTGACCGCTGACGGCGAATAGGCGCGTTCCCGCATTGCGATCGGTGCCGATACCGGCAAACCAGTCCGCGCCATGATTGATAATATGCGGGATGTTTGCCAGAGTCTCCACATTGTTGATAACGGTCGGACATTGGTATAGCCCGACCACGGCCGGAAAGGGCGGCTTGAGCCTCGGATGCCCGCGCTTGCCTTCGATTGATTCGAGCAGAGCCGTCTCCTCGCCGCAGATGTAGGCTCCAGCTCCACGATGCAGGATGATCTCCAGGGTGTAGCCGGAACCGAGGATGTTGGTGCCGAGATAGCCTTTCTCATACGCCTCTGCCAGCGCCTTCTGGACGACCCTGGCTCCGAAAAAAAACTCCCCCCGAATAAAAATGAATGCCAGGTGGCAGTCCAGTGCATACGCGGAGATGACGGTTCCTTCAATCAACTGGTGTGGATCTTTTTCGATGATGACACGGTCTTTGAAGGTTCCCGGTTCGCTTTCGTCGCCGTTCACGCACAGGTAGACAGGCTTGCCCGTGTTCTTGGGTACGAAACCCCACTTCATCCCGGTCGGGAAGCCCGCGCCGCCGCGGCCCCGAAGGCCGGACTTCTTTACTGTCTCGGTCACCTGCGCGGGCGTGAACTCGCGCAGCGCCTTGCGCAGCCCCTGGTAACCGCCCACCGACTCATAGACATCAATATTCGTGAGGTTGGGAACTTCAATGTTTCTGGTCAGAATCTTGACGGACATCGCGGATGAGATTCCTTTCCCACAAGCCGGATTAAAATACTACCACATGGTTCCAACCTCCAATATTCAGTTTTTGCGGAATCGCTATCGGTGATTCCATTCGGCGGCCGGCCTCCATTGCATAATCTATGACCCGGCTTTTGATCCCATCGTGTAAAATGTTGATCAAGTATGCCGGAACAGGCTTTCATGTTGCCATTGGAGACGCTCAAGGAGGTTCGCGAAGTTTTCGGGCGCTGCCAGCGCCGTTATCCGACAATCGATCTATCGTTTGAGCCGTACCGCGCCCGGCTGGAAGAGATTGCGGCCGCGGCTCATGAGGAGCACGCGGCAATTTCGGCAAGAGAGCCCCGGATCGGCAACCCTATTGTCTGCTCCGATTGCCTATCCCTCTTGCGGCAACTACACCACGAGGATCTTTTCCTGGCGCTTGCCTGTGCGCAAGGCGACCGGATTGCGTGGGAGGTTTTTGCCGACGAGTACCTGGCTTTGCTCCGGCGCTTCGCCGCGCACGCCTGCCGGAGTTGCGATGGGAGTGAGGACCTGGCTCAGGAAATCGTGGCACTCCTGCTTGGAGAAAGCGGCACGTGGGCCAGTGATCTCCACCAGCAGGCACGACCTGAGACATGCGAGAGTGCCCGCAAAGGAAAACTCCAGAGCTACAACGGCCGCGGATCGCTCGCTGGTTGGTTGCGAGCGTCAGTGGCGCACGCAGCCATCGATCGCTTTCGTCGGGCGCGGAAACAAGTCTCTCTGGACGAGTTGTCGGAACAAGGAGTCTCGCTCGGCTCGCCGAATCCTGGTCCCGCGGAGGCGGTTGAAGAGCGGCTTGATGCGCACTGGGGGCCCGTTTTGGCACAGACGTTGAAAGAGGAGATTGCTCACCTCAGCGCGCGCGACCGTCTCCTTCTCAGCCTCTATCACCTCCAGGGTGTTCCCCTCAAAGCGATCGGGCTCAAGTTTGGCGTGCATGAAGCCACGGCCTCGCGCTGGCTGGAGCGTGTGCGCCGGGGTGTGCGCAAGCGAGTCGAACACGCGCTGCGCAAGGCGCATGGGCTCAGCGCGCGCGACCTGGGATCTCTATGGCGTTGGGTCTCGGAATCCGAAGATCCGCCGCTCGATTCGGTGCTACATCCATCATCGCCAAACCTTCTACCCCGAAAAAAAGTGCAAGGTGGGACGATATGATCGTCTTTCATAAGGGTGAGTCATGAGTGATCCATTTGCGCAGGGCGCCATTCGGCGTATCCTGGGCTGGCGGCAGGGTAATCTGCCTGGGCCATGCCCTGATGCCAACGAGTTCGCCGCCTATCTGGAGGCTCGTCTAACCCCGGGCGAAACGGATCTCTTCGAGAAGCATGCTTCCAACTGCGCTGCCTGCCAGGCAACGCTGGCCCTGTCTCTGCAGTTGGAGGAACGCGAGCTAGGCGCGTCGGCCAAAACGGGTCTCGAGCCCCGAAGATTTTCCTATAGCTCTTCGCCGATCCGTCTGGCGCTGGCAACCGCTGTTGTTGTGGTTGTCGGTGTGCTCTTGTTTCAAGCGACCAGGCAGTCAGGATCACCTCAACCGAAGCCGCAAGTTGCAAGCAAGCCATATCGATCCAGTGTCTCGGGGGGGCCCACTGCCGCGCTAACCTCTCCGGAGTCGAGTACGACTTCCCCTTCAACCGAGGCCCCGGCCGCAAGTCCTTTGTCACTGATTGCAACGGGAACGCCGGCTCAGGTGCAGGCGGAAAGGCAGAGTATCCGATCTGCGAAAAAACCGGCGATAGCCACTGCTACACAGGCCGCAATAAATCTGGACGCCTTGAATATCGCCAAGTCGAAGGTCTCCGAGCGCGCGGATCTGACCAAACAGGGTGCGATAGCCGAGCCCGCCGCAAACGCGCAGAAGGCTGAGCGGGAGCTGATAGTTGCTAATGCACTGAACATGAGAATATCCGCGGCAAATTCCGACGAGACCAAGATCCAAAACGCAGCGGTAGGCGGGCAAGTGACTCAAGGTGTCCAGCAAGCCGGACAATTGGCTCAGCAAGCGGTTCAAGGTGGCCAACAGGCCTATCAAATAAACCAGCAAGCTGCCGCCCCGCCGATCAGTGCCGCACAGGCGCAAGCCGCCATGGTGCAAGGCGGCGGGGGTGTCGGACGAGGCGGAGCAGGGGGGCGGGGTGGAGGCGTGGCCCAGCAGGCTGCTGTCACGCCGATGCGCGGTGCACAGGTGCAGGCGGGTATGCCCCAAGCTGCAACCGAGAGGGCTCAAGCCCAGCTCTCGACATCCAACTTAAGCTGGTTTGAGCGATACCACATGCCCGGACACATAGCGGAGCGTCCGGTCCTGGCGGAAGAAATGATCGCCGCAACTGTGAAGAAGGTCGGCAATCGGGTTTTCTTCAGGACCACCAGGGAATGGGTGGATGCGGAGTGCGGCCTGCACCTCGAGGCGCCGACGCACGGGATTGCCCGAAATTCAAGGGAATACAGGGACATTCTGGCTGCCGAGCCCGCGCTTGCGGAGCTGCAAGCTTCCGGCTTGCCCATCCTGATTTATTGGAAAGGCACGCTTTATCTGATTCAATAAACGACCAACCGAAAGGGCGCCCCGGATTACAAGCCCACTCAAACGTCGTCCTTCAGGGCTTCACGGCCTGCACGGATAAGGAAGTTGCAGAGCCGCTTTGTCCATGCTGATACTGGCCTACGCGTACTTGAGGGGATCGGGATCGGGGACGGACCAGCGGAAGTGCCTGAATGCCATGAGGATGATCTTCGGGCAAGCCCCCAGGATCGCGCTTAGCCACGTTTTTTGCCGTCGTCCCCGAAATCCAAC
>JBEKYG010000034.1:0-13744 GCA_049511215.1 Acidobacteriota bacterium
GGGAAAATACCAGGCACAGAAAAAGATCCAGATTGCGCGACTCTAGGTTCTTCTCTCGCATTAACCGCCAGGACGCTCGGGTTCTCCGAGGCGACATATCAAACATGGATCCCTGAACGCTAGGAGGTTTTACGTGCCCTTCAAGCTTGCAAAGGAGTTCGGGCATGCCTTATCATTCTCAGGTCAACCTCGATCAATGAATAAGTGAAATGATCCATGAAATCCAATCCTAGACGAGCATGGTTCCTTGGTGCGCTGATCCCAGGGATATTGTTTTGCTTGGCGGCCTGCGGATATCACGTTACTGGTTCGTCCGGACACTTGCCGGCAGGGGTCCGTTCCATCGGCATACCGACATTTAAGAACTCCACCCGTGAATACAAGGTGGAGCAGCAGATGACCGCTGCAGTATTGAAAGAGTTCGCCTTGAGGACACGCGTTCCCGTGAACTCTCGGTCCACAGGGGTGGACGCGGTCTTGCAGGGCGAGATTCGTAACCTGTTTTCCGCCCCGGTGACTTTTGGCGTAAACACGTTTGCATCCGCGTTTCTGGTAACCGTGCAAATATCGGTAAAGCTGGTGCGCGTGAAGGACGGCGTGGTGCTCTATGAAAACTCCGACTTCAGCTTTCAGGCGCAATACGAATTGAACGCCAGTGTCAGCCAGTTCTTTTCGGAGGAGAATGCAGCCGTGGAGCGTTTGGCGCGCGACTTCGCGGCCGCCCTAGCCAGCAGCGTTCTCACTCGCTAATCCATTGCCTACCATAACCTTCGACGAATTTGAGTTCGACCTCGGCCGCGGCCGTTTCTTCCCAGTCTATCTTTTTCTCGGACCCGAGGAGTACCTGGTGCGCCTGGCGATTTCAGCGCTGAAAGAAAAGGCTTTGGCTCCTGAGGCACTAGCCTTCAACTTTGTCGAATGCAGCGCACAGGATACGCCTGCCGCGCGGATTGTGGCCGAGGCAAGCACATTCCCGTTGATGTCCCCGCGCCGGCTCGTGCTGGCAACGGACATCAACGAGTTGCCGGCGGATGGGCAGGAGCGCGTTGCCGCCTATGCAGGCAATCCCCAAGAAAAAACCGTGCTCGTTCTAATTGCTGCAGACCTGGACCGGCGTACCGCGTTTTACAAGCGCATGGCGGAGTGCGCCTGCGTCGTCGAGTTCGCGAAGATGAAGGGAGTCTCGCTCGAAAGATGGGCGGGCAATCACGTGTCTCACCGCGGATTCCGCATTTCACCGGCAGCGCTCAAAAGGCTGGTGGATCTTGCCGGCTCCGACCTGCTCATGCTGGCCCATGAGATCGAAAAACTGATTCTTTACGCGGGCAAGGAGAAGCAGATCCAGGACGCAACCGTCGACCTCCTGGTACCAGCTAGCCGTCAGCACGGGATTTTTGAACTTACCGCGGCCGTGGGTAGGAAGGATCGCACGGCTGCACTCAGGCTGCTAGGAAACCTGCTGGAGACCGGGGAGCCCCCGTTGGTCATCGTCAGCATGATGGCCAGGCATTTTCGGATGATTCTTATCGCCAAAGAACTTCTGGCAGAGGGACGTCAGCCGCGCGAAATCGGCCGCGTTGTTCAAGTGCCTGATTTTGTTCTGCAGGATTTTCTGAGGCAGGCAAAAGCATTGGAGCCGGATATGGCACGGAACGCATATCTACGGCTCGCCCACATAGACAGCAGGTTCAAGTCTTCCAGCCCGGACGAGCGCATGCTTCTCGAGCAGCTGGTTTGCTCACTCTAATAGCTATGCGCACAAGCGCACCCTGCTAGGTGCGGGGCGCCGCGGCATTCAAATGTTTCGAAAGACGCGATTTATGTCGAGCGGCCGCGTTCTTGCTCAGAACACCCTTATCCACAGCGCCATCAATCTCTGAGTAGAGTTTCGGCAGAGCGGTCCTGGCCTCTTCAATCTTGCCAGCCGTGAGTCTCTCGGAAAACGTCTTCAAAGCTGTTCGGAAAGCGCTGCGGTTACTGCGATTTCTGTTATTTCGCTTGATACTTTGTCGGTATGCCTTAATTGCCGACGCGTGATTCGCCATTCCTGCCACTCCTCACTATGGTGTAGATCCCTTCGGCTCGTTAAGAGCGTCCGGCAAAAGATGTTACAGTACAAGGACTTATCACACAAGTCAAATGGTATTTTAGCATTGACTTGAGTGATTCGGGAGCCTAAGATACGCATAGACATGCGAATAAAGCCTAGTGAGGTATGTCCTGCCGTTACGTGGAGCGGAGGTAAGGTTCTTCGCCCCTTCAATCCCCCGTATGAGGTCGAATCAGCCCTGAGATGAAAAAAGTCCTTCTCTCGGATCGCAGTCTGCAACTGCTGTTTGGGCCCCTCGATGAAAACATCAGATTCCTTGAGAGTCTTTTCGCTGTAACCATCCAGACGCGGGACTCTTGTCTCGCCATTGACGGTGAAGAAGATAACGTCAACCTTTTGGAGCGCATCCTGATTGATTTTTCCGGCCTGGTGGACAAGGGGCACAATATCAGCAATGGCGACCTCAAATCGGCGTTCAAGCAAATCGCCGAGGACGCTGCGCTCAGTTTGCACGATTTCTTCCCTAAAATGCAGCTTTTGACCGCCGGCAAAAGACAGGTCACACCCAAGAGCTTGAATCAGCGGCGCTATGTTGAGGCGATTCGCCAGAGCGACATCGTTTTCGGCATCGGCCCAGGGGGAACCGGCAAGACATTCCTGGCGGTAGCGATGGCACTCACCTATCTTCTGGAAAAAGGGGTATCGCGCATCATCCTGACGCGTCCGGCCGTTGAAGCCGGTGAGAGACTTGGTTTTCTTCCGGGCGATTTGGAAGCCAAGATTAATCCGTACCTCCGTCCACTGTATGATGCTCTCTACATTCTCATGGAGACGGAGAAGATCCAGCGTTATATGGAGACAGGAGTGATCGAGATTGCACCATTGGCCTTTATGCGCGGCCGGACGCTCAATGATGCCTTTATTATTCTTGACGAGGCACAGAACACCACTTCTGAACAGATGAAGATGTTTCTGACCCGAATTGGTCTGCACTCGAAAGCCGTCATTACCGGGGATGTCACGCAGATCGATCTTCCCCTGGCGCGCAGCTCTGGTTTAGTGGAGGCCAAGAATATTCTCAGCGAAGTATCAGGACTCGCATTCTGCTACTTTAATGAGAGCGATGTGGTCAGGCACCATTTGGTCCGGTTGATCATCAAGGCATACCAGCAGCGCGCCCAAAACGGGATCAGTGGGGATAGCAACGGGAATGGCAGAAAAGATGGGTAAGGTACGTCTAGGCATTCTGTTCGGGGGCAAGTCGGGTGAGCATGAGGTCTCTTTGTCGTCGGCCGCTGCGGTGATCGCCGCGTTGAGCCCTGACGACTACGCGATTACTGCTATAGGCATTACCAAGCGTGGCAAGCTGGCCAGCAAAGCAGAGGTGCGAGCGATGCTGCCGGCCGCTCTTCTAGATCGCGTCAATCTCTGCGGAAACCTCGAAGGGCTATTGACCGCCTGGTTTTTCGCGGGTGGTGACGACTCGATCCAACACCCGGAGATCATATTTCCACTGTTGCACGGCCCCTATGGCGAGGACGGCACGATACAGGGGCTGCTTGAAATCGCCGGCGTGCCCTATGTGGGCTGCGGTGTGCTTGCCTCCGCGGTGGGCATGGACAAAGATGTGATGAAGCGTCTCTTTGCTCAAGCGGATTTGCCGATCGTGCCCTTCAGTCTCGAATACACGAGCGGACTGGAGGAAAGGCTTGTCGCCCTGCGCAACGAGATCGAACTCCAGTTCGGTTACCCGGTTTTTTCGAAACCGGCAAACCTCGGGTCGTCTGTGGGTGTCCATAAGATTCACCATGCCGGGGAATTCGAGGAGGCACTTATCTCCTCGGCACAGTTCGACCGCAAGATCATAATCGAAAAGGGGATCGATGCCAGAGAACTGGAGTGCGCAGTGCTAGGGAACGATAATCCCGAAGCCTCCGGGGTGGGTGAGGTGGTACCGGTCTGCGAGTTCTATGACTACGAGGCCAAGTACATAAATCCCGGCAGCCGTACGTACATTCCTGCCGACATCAGTGATGCGAAGGCGGAAGAGGTCCGCGACCTGGCGCTGCGCGCTTTCCGGGCTATCGACGCCTCCGGATTGGCGCGAGTTGATTTTTTCCTGGATCGCAAGACGGGGGCCATCTGGCTCAACGAGATTAATACCATGCCCGGCTTTACTCCGATCAGCATGTATCCCAAGCTGTGGGCCGCTCGTGGTTTGCCCTTTGACTACTTGATCCGGCGCCTCGTGGATCTGGGATTCGAACGATTTCATGAGCGTTCCCGTTGGTCGGATGGACCTCGTAATGAGGCAATGGCCACTGGATCCTAAAAGGTGAAAAATGTTTCTGATGCCCGGCAACACCAAGGATAAAGATATGCCACCATGATGTCACGATGCTGAGAGAGCATTCGATTTGGTCGCGTCTCCGCGGCTTAATCCGTTCCGATTTTGATCTTGGGATCCTAGGAATCTTACTAATCAATTGAGAGATGAGAGGAGGAAAACCGCTATGAGCGTTCCAGTCGGTGAGGCAGAACTCCGTCAACAGTTGCTTGCAAGGGACGAGGAATTCAAGCGGCTCGCAGCAGAACACCAGTCCTACGACCAGCAACTGGAGCAGTTGAGTCGGCGCCATCACCTAAGTGATGCGGATAGAATTCAGGAAATCACGCTAAAAAAGAAGAAGCTGTTTTTGAAAGATCAGATGTACTCCATGGTTCAGAAATATCGAAAGGAACTAAAGGCAGGTTCCTGATTTTTCTGGTTTTCCACACAAACCGTATTTTGACGGGGATCCGGGATTCCCGCCTCGTGGTGTGAGGAGAGTTACAGGCTCCGGAACCCCCTACGCAATCCGCGATGATCAAGGACGCTTATCGATTTCTCGTTCCCCTTTTGGTGCTTTCAGCGCTCTGCGCTTATTTGAGGCTGGGTGTGGCGACGCTGGTGATGCTCTTATTGGCAGGGTTCGTCGGCTACTTCTTCCGCAATCCGGTGCGGGAAATCCCCGCCGGTGAGAATATGGTTGTTTCGCCCGCGGATGGGAAGGTTGTTCGCGTGGCATCGATTCCTGAGCAGGATGCTGAGCTCCCAGGTGGCCAGAGCGTCAGCATCTTTCTCAACATTTTCGACGTGCACCTTAACCGTGCCCCGATCCGAGGTGAGCTCGAGCGCGTGGAATATAAGCGGGGAAGGTTCAAAGTTGCTTACGACGAAGAGGCATCGCGCATAAACGAACAGAACATCCTGACCATCCGCGGGCAACGCCTGCGTGTGGTCGTCAAGCAAATTGCGGGTTTGATCGCTCGTCGCGTGGTATGCTGGAAGCGCCCCGGACACCGGTTGGAGCGTGGGGAACTCCTCGGCTTGATCCGGTTTGGGTCGAGAGTCGATATCCTCTTACCCAAACAGGTCAAGATCTTGGTAAAGGTGGGCGATCGCGTTAAGGGAGGCAGCTCTGTGATCGGAGAGGATATCTGAATGACGTCCGAGTCGCAGGTTCCGGAAAGCGCAACAGAGCGGCCCAGGCGCCGTTTGGGCCGCTCTGTATTCATCCTGCCCAGCATGTTCACCGTGGGCAACATTTTCTGCGGCTACTACGCGATCATTGCCACAATGCATGGTAGCTACGATCATGCCGCGGAGGCAATCGGAGTCGCAATAATTCTCGACGCACTTGACGGCAAGATCGCCCGTCTTACGAATTCGGAATCGGGGTTCGGTCTGCAACTCGACTCACTTGCGGATGTAATTTCCTTTGGCATTGCACCTTCGATCCTGGCGTTTTTCTGGGGAATGCAGAACGTGGACTACCGGCTCGGCTGGATTGCGGCATTCACGTTCGCGATCTGCGGAGCCATGCGCCTGGCGCGGTTTAATGTTCAGGCCGGCCGCTTCAAACATTTCGTCGGTCTACCGATACCCGCGGGTGGGGGAACCATCGCAGCCATTGTGCATTTTTTCGGCGACCCTGTCTCTAATCCGACCGGGAGCCGCAGCCTGGTGGCGGGCGTCTTTCTGCTGGCACTCCTGATGATCAGCACATTCAAGTACAATAGCCTGAAGAATCTCACGCTCGGCAGGAAGTCGCACCTTACGATTCTGATCATCGCACTCCTGTTGGCGCTCATCTACAACTTCTCGAACTGGACGCTGCTGCTCCTGGCACTGGGATACTGCATGTCGGGGCCGATGTCGCGGCTGTATACCCTCGCGCGCCACAAAAAGCGGGCGACCGAAGATCTCCAACTTCACGAACCCCTGGAAGATCACTGATCCTGACACGTGAAATCGTGTGCTGAACCATGGCTGATTTGAACAAACGACGGTGTGTTTATGTGATCTTGGTAGTTGCTTCATTGGGCTACCTTACGACATCGTGTGCCACTCTGCAGGCGCCAGTATCCCCGCCGCCATTGCAGCCACGGGAGTTTTTGCGAGGCAGCCGGGAGGGAATCGACATCGCCGTGAAGCCGATCGTGGAGGAGGACGAGTACCTGCAGCTGTTTGACGATAACTTGCCGAGCATAGGCATTGTGGCTCTCTGGGTTCAGGCCCGCAACATGCGCGCAACGGCGATCGAGCTCAACCTGGCAAGCTGGTATATCAGGATCGCCAACCGGAGCTTTCCTGCTCTGAGCGTCCAGAAGGTTTTGGAGCGCTATTATAAAGGCCGCAATGTGCGGATGTATGCGATAGGAGCCGATCGCGCGGCCCGCCTGAGCATGGAGCGGGTTGCGTTTCATCAGGGCCGAATCCAACCGTCCGCGGAGCAGGATGGGTTCGTCTTTTTCCGCATCGATCCGTCAATATCGGCCGGCTGGACCCATGGAGCGACGCTTGGGATGGAAGACATTCGGCTTGACAGGCATTCTAAGACCAATCTCGAAGTCGCGCTCTCCCATGCCAACCCGTGAAGCAGAGGCCATCGTCCTGCGACAGTATGCGCTTTCGGAAGCGGACCGCATCGTTGTTTTTCTGACACGAGAGATCGGGACGCTCCGCGCCGTCGCACAAGGCGCCAAGAAGCCACGCAGCCGCTTTGGGGGATGCCTGGAGCCCCTGAATCATGTGCGATTGCAGTTTTATGCTAAGGAGGGCGCCGACCTCTCGCGTATCTGGCAGTGCGAGATCATCCACTCTTACTTGGGAAAACATCCGACCTTGGATCGTGTTTTCGGTTTTAGCTACCTTGCCGAGCTCGCCCAGGAACTGGCGCCTGAAAATAATCCGAACGCACTCCTGTTCCGCCTGCTTCTTGCGGTTCTGGGAGCGGGGGAGCGTATGGGCGCAAACCCAGCGCTGCTGCGCTACTTTGAGCTGTGGGCGCTTAAGCTCAATGGCTGGCTTCCCAATTATGACTATTGCTCGGGTTGCGGCAAATGTGTTAAAGATGAGGGGTTGTATGCATGGCTGGAGGCCGGTCAGGGACGCTGCCGGGCCTGCGCGGACGAACGCGGAGTCAGGATCGGCGCTGACGCAGCCCGCTTGCTTAACCAGGCTTTGGAGCTTTCTCCCGAACAGTTTGCTTCTCGTGTGCCGTCCAGCTGTGCGGCTCGGGAGTTGGAGCGATTAACTCAACAATTGATCGAATGGCATCTTGAGAAACGGCTCAAGTCCTATCTCGCCCTGAAGAAAATGCTGCAAGAGAGTTAGCGGCGAAAATCATACTGCCAAGGCCTCTAGGATCACGTTGAGGAGTCTTGTTGGAGGGCTTGGCGGGTCAGTTATGGACTCCGACTTTATGCAACCGAAGAACTTTCAACAGATTATTCTCACACTCCAGCAATATTGGGATCGCCATGGCTGCGTGCTGCAGCAGCCCTACGACATCGAAGTCGGAGCCGGCACCATGGCTCCTGAGACATTCCTGAGAGTTCTGGGGCCGGAGCCATATCGGGTGGCTTATGTCATGCCGTCACGGCGCCCCGCGGATGGACGCTACGGAGACAATCCCAATCGCGTTCAAAAGCACTATCAGTATCAGGTCATTATTAAGCCGGCGCCCCGGGATTCTCAGGACCTTTACCTGCGGAGCCTGCAAGCGCTCGGGATTAATTTGCGGGAACATGATCTGCGTTTCGAAGAGGACAATTGGGAGTCGCCAACACTGGGAGCTTGGGGCATCGGCTGGCAGGTCCTTCTCGATGGACTCGAAATCACGCAGTTTACCTACTTCCAACAGGCGGGTGGAATCGACCTCGAGCCGGTGAGCCTTGAAATAACTTATGGACTCGAACGCATCGGTACCTTCATCGCCGAGGTCAACAGCATCTACGACCTAGTCTGGACCGAGGGGCTCAGCTACAGAGACGTGCGCCACCGGGAAGAGGTTGAGTTCTCCAAGTATAACTTTGAAGTCGCAAACGTACCCATGCTCTTCAGTTTGTTTAACCTTTACGAAGAGGAGTGCAAGCGTTTGCTGGCACTCGATCTCGTTTTGCCTGCGTACGACTACTGCCTGAAATGCTCTCACACTTTCAATCTGCTCGATTCACGGGGAGCCATCAGCGTGACCGAGCGCGTCGGCATCATCGCGCGCGTGCGGCAGCTTGCCTGTGAAGTAGCGCGCCGATATGTCGCCAGCCGTCAGCGGCAGGAGTTTCCGCTGCTCCGATCCACCGGCGCGGATGCCGCGCCTGAGCAAGCATAGTGCCCTTGAGACTTGATTATGGATAAAGCGGAGCTGGTAGTGGAACTCGGAACGGAAGAAATTCCTGCATCCATGCTGGAAGGCGCAACACGACAACTAGCGCAATATCTGATCGAGGGTTTGCGTGCCGAACGGCTTACGGCGGCTTTGAGTGCAATCTGGTACACACCGCGGCGCATGATTGTCGGCTTGAACGATATTCCGGTTCGTCAGGAAGACCTTGTCGAAACGATTGTGGGGCCACCCCGGCGGGTGGCGTATGACTCCCAAGGCACACCCACGCGGGCTGCCCTGTCGTTTGCGGAGAAGAACTGCATCCCTCTTTCCAAGGTAAAGATCGTTCAAACCCCCAAAGGCGAGTATCTCTCCGCGATTCGCAGCCAGAGGGGAGAGAAGACCGCCAAGGTCCTGGCTCGGCTGATTCCGACGGCGGTTGGGAGGGTCGAGTTTCCAAAGACCATGTATTGGAGCCCGGATAGGTTTCGCTTTGCTCGGCCGCTGCGATGGATTGCAGCGCTCTATGCGGGCAAGGTTGTTCGGTTCCCGCTTGCTGATATCGTCTCTTCCCGCTTCACGGCGGGTCATCGCTTTACGGGCAAGGCCAGGATCGAGATTGCCGGCCTGACTTCACTCAAGGACGTGCTGCAACAAAATGGCGTCGTTGTTGACCCCGCAGACCGTACAGCCAAAATCCGCGCCGGTCTGGAGCACGCGGCTGAAGTCGCCGGTGGCCGTCTACTTGCCGACGAAGATCTGCTCCGGACGGTTGTCAATCTCAATGAGAATCCCTCGGTGATAGGCGGCGCTTTCGACCAACGATTTCTTGTCCTTCCCGAGGAAATTCTGATCACCGTCATGAAGGAACACCAGAAGTATTTCTCAGTCGTAAATGAGGAAGGCCACTTGCTTCCCGCGTTTCTCGCAGTGATCAACCTCGCCGCAGATCCGACCACGAAAATCCGCGGCGGTCACGAGAGGGTTTTACGCGCGCGCTTTGCCGACGCGGAGTTTTTCTGGGAAACCGATTGCAAGACCAGGCTGGGTGCGCGCGAAACCTCGCTCAAGAGTGTGATGTTCCAACAGAAGCTCGGTTCCTACTACGACAAGACACAGCGCGTGCTCAAGCTGTTGCCTCAAGTAGCCGCCGCAGCCGGCTGTACCGAGGAACTGCCTGAGCTGGGGACGGCGGCACACCTGCTCAAATGTGACCTCGTGACCGAGATGGTGAAGGAGTTCACGGACCTGCAGGGTATTGTTGGGGGGCTGTACGCGCGGGCCGAAGGTTACCCCGAAAAGGTCTGGCGCGCGGTTTACGAGCAGTATATGCCCAAGGCTTCTTCCTCGGCGTCCCCTTCCAATTTGTGTGGAGCCGTGCTCTCCCTCGCCGACCGGCTCGACACCGTATGCGGCTGCTTTTCGGCCGGACTGATCCCTACGGGCTCCAGGGACCCGTTCGCCGTGCGCAGGCAGGGAAACGGCATTTTGAAGATCATGTTGGATCATCACATCAGCGCTTCACTCGAACGGCTCATCGCCTGGAGCCTTGAAGCGTTCGCGATGGCACCAGCCGAAACCGCTTCAGAGCTCAAGAAGTTTTTTGAGGCGCGTCTGCGATTTTTGTTCGAAGAAATGGGGTTTTCCCATGACTGCATCAACGCGGCGATTGCTGTGGGGTTTGATGACCCCTCGGATGCCGCGGAGCGAGTCCGCGCGCTGCAGGAAATGCGTCAGGAACCCGATTTTCTGGCTCTGGCCTCAAGTTTCAAAAGAGTCATGAACATTTTGACCCAATCCGGATCACCGATAGAAAGCCCCGATCCGTCGCTGATGAGTGATCCTGCTGAAACTGCATTATGGCAGAAATACCTGGAGATCTGTCCGGCGGTCGAGGCGGCCGGCAAGAGCCATCTGTACGGCGAGGCCTTGCGCCGGATGGCTTCGCTACGCGGCGTCGTTGATGCCTTTTTTACCCAAGTGTTGGTCATGGCAGAGGATCCGGCACTGCGCAGGAATCGTCTCGCCCTCGTTGGTCAACTGGCCCGGCTATTCCTCAGTGTGGCCGACATTTCTCAGATCGTAATCGAACGACCTAGTTGACCCAGCTCATGAAACTGAAAAACACACTGCGCTATCTTCGTGGCGAGGAGATGATCACACATCTCGGGCTGGAGTATTACGATTAACCAATCACCCCTGTTCTGAGCAATGAGTACTGAGTCGCGGGAAGTCCCGGAGAATCTGGACCCGGTACTCAGTACTCATCACTCAGGACTTGCAGTACTTGTCTCAGGCCGTGCGCGAAACGGCCTCTTGCGAGCCTAGAGCGGCGTGTGCGGCCGCGAGCCGAGCGATCGGAACTCGATAAGGGGAGCAGGAGACATAATTCAGGCCCACCTCGTGACAGAACATGACGGACGAGGGCTCGCCGCCGTGCTCGCCGCAGATGCCCACCTTCAGATTGCCGCGCGTGCTACGCCCTTTTTCGGTGCCCATTTTCACCAATTGGCCAACTCCCTCGCGATCGAGAACCTGGAAGGGATCGTATTTGAATATGCGGTGCTCGATATAGAAAGGCAGGAATTTGCCGGAATCGTCGCGAGAGATGCCGAACGTAGTTTGGGTTAGATCATTGGTGCCGAAGGAGAAGAATTCGGCTACTTCGGCCACTTTGTCGGCGGTGAGCGCCGCGCGCGGCAACTCGATCATGGTTCCCACCAGATAATCCAGGCTCTCCCTCGTCTTCGCGAAGACTTCGCCCGCCACCCGGCGAACCACGTCGGCCTGGAGCTTGAGTTCCGTCTGATCTGAAACCAGGGGGATCATGATTTCGGGCAGAACTTTGACGCCGCGCTTCTTGACCTTGATAGCAGCCTCAAATATCGCGCGTGCCTGCATCTCGGTGATCTCAGGAAAAACGATTCCCAGGCGGCAGCCGCGATGTCCCAGCATGGGATTGGCCTCGTGAAGCGACTGAACCCGTTCCCAGAGGTGCTGCGGGCGCACCTTGAGCTTACGCGCAAGCTTGCGCGTGTCTTCCTCCGTATGGGGAAGGAACTCGTGCAACGGCGGATCAAGGGTGCGAATGGTTACCGGGTAGCCATCCATTGCGGTGAAGATTCCCTCGAAATCCTTGCGCTGAAGTTTCAGCAGCTGATCGAGGCCGCCCTTGTAAAGTTTCTTGGGCTCTGCGATCTGCTTCTGCATTTGCCTGCGAATCTGAACAAGCTCCTTGCGTCTCTTGGCCGAGATCCCGCGTTTGAGTTCTTCCGCGATGGCATCGAGCCCTTTCTGTATCCGTTTGTAGTCGAGGGACCCGAGAATCATCTGGCGCATATAGTCGATACGATTTCCTTCGAAGAACATGTGCTCGGTACGGCAAAGGCCGATCCCCGCGGCGCCAAAATCGCGGGCTACCTTTGCGTCCGCCGGCGTATCCGCGTTGGTGCGCACGCCCAGCTTGCGGAATTTGTCAGCCCATTCCATCAGCTGTTTGAAATCGTCGCCGAGTTCAGGATCGACCAGCGGGGCTTGGCCAAGAATGACGCGCCCCGTAGTTCCATCCACAGTGATCCAGTCGCCGCGGCGCACGCGAGTTCCGTCGACCGTGAATTCGTTCTTGGCATAGTCGATGTTGACGGCGCCCGCACCTACGATGCAGGGCTTGCCCCAGCCGCGCGCAACAACCGCCGCATGGCTTGTCGGTCCGCCCGTCGAGGTCAGAATCCCCTGCGCCGCATCCATCCCCCGCACGTCTTCTGGAGATGTCTCACTTCGTACCAATATGACCTTTTCCTTTCTTTCCGCCATAGCTTCCGCCTCGGCCGGTGTGAAGACTACCTGTCCGGAAGCGGCGCCCGGACTGGCATTGATGCCCGTGGTGAGGACCGTGAGTTTTGCCGCGGGATCGATCATCTTGTGCAAGAGCTGATCGAGGTCCCCAGGCGGCACGCGCAGCACGGCGGTTTTTTCGTCAATCAGCCCTTCGCGGGCCATATCCACGGCTATCTTCACTGCCGCATGTCCGGTGCGCTTGCCATTTCTCGTTTGCAGCATCCAGAGTTTGCCCCGCTCGACCGTAAACTCCAGGTCCTGGATGTCGCGGTAGTGCCGCTCGAGCTTATCGGCTACGGCCTCAAACTGGGCGTAGATCTCAGGCATCTCCTGCTTAAGCTCGCTGATGTGTTTTGGCGTGCGAATCCCGGCGACCACGTCTTCGCCCTGCGCATTGGTTAGGTAGTCGCCGAACAGCTCCTTCGCGCCTGTGGCGGGATTTCGAGTGAAAGCCACGCCCGTGCCCGAATCATTTCCCATGTTGCCGAAAACCATGGTCACGATGTTGACGCCTGTACCCAGATCTTCCGGAATTCTCTCGCGGTGGCGATAAGCCTTGGCGCGATCGCCGTTCCATGATCGAAAGACAGCCTTGATGGCCGCCTCAAGCTGGAGCAGCGGATCGGCGGGGAAGTCCGCTCCTGACCCCTGCCGGATGATCTTTTTAAACTCTTCACATACTCCTTTGAGATCGACGGCGTTGAGATCGGTGTCGAGCTTTGCGCGCGCCTTACGCTTGGCCTTCGCCAAGAGCTCATCGAATAATTCTCCGTCAATGCCGAGGACGATCTTACCAAACATCTGGATGAAACGTCTGTAAGCGTCGTAGGCGAAGCGTTCATTCGAGGTCAGGAGCGCCAATCCCTGAAGCGTCTTTTCGTTCAGGCCCAGGTTCAGAACCGTATCCATCATGCCGGGCATGGAGAACTTCGCACCCGATCGCACCGAGACCAGCAGGGGGTTGGAAGGGTCTCCAAACTTCTTCCCGGTAGCGGCTTCAACCTGAGCGAGAGCAGCAAGAACCTGATCCCACATTTCTTCGGGAAATTTCTCACCCGAGGCGAGGTAGGCATTGCAAGCCTCGGTCGTGATGGTGAAGCCAGGGGGAACCGGGAGTCCTGCGTTGGTCATCTCGGCCAGACCCGCGCCCTTCCCGCCCAGCAGGTCCTTCATATCGCTGCGTCCGTCTGCTTTTCCATCGGCAAAA
>JBEKYG010000035.1:0-13744 GCA_049511215.1 Acidobacteriota bacterium
ATCCAAGTTGGGTGCTGCGGTTTAGTCCAATACATTTTTAGCCCACCGTCGCGGCACTGAACTTTCCGTTTTGTTCCAAGATCGTGCGCCGCGCCGCCGGGCTAAAAATGCTCTGCAATATGCTCTGGGTAGTGCTGCCGGCCTTCACGCCGAGACAATTAATCACGGTGAGTACCCCCAGGGCCAGTGCGGCGATGCTCCATTCCGGCAGCGGGACGCGCGTAAGTTCCACAAAATAGCGCGCAAAGGTGACCGCAACCGCAGCCATTCCGCCCGTCTGCGTGACCAGCAACAGCGCCCACCCGTAGATGAATGCAACCATCGGGTGGTAGGCCTCGCGAATGTAGGCATATTGTCCCCCGACCTGGGGCCGGCGCGCCGAAAGCTCCGCATAAACAAAGGCTCCCGCAAGCGCAATCATTCCCCCAAAGACCCAAACACTCAGGATTAAGGCGGGGCTGTGCACCTGGCGAGCGACCACATAGGGATTCATGAAGATTCCGGAGCCGACGATGCCGCCCATCACGATCATGGTGGCATCAAACAAACCCAGCCGCCGTGCCAGTCCTGGCGAAGTCTTTCCTGAAGCAGCCACATCTGCTTGCATCGGGTCTTACTCCACAAGATGCTGGATTATAGCCGACCCCAATATAAACCGAAACCGCAGACACACGGGTCGGTAACGGCATCGCATGCCAGGCGGAAAGGGCTTTTACCGCCAAGACTCCAAGACTCCAAGGCGCCAAAAGTCCTAATCTTTACTTGAATTTGAGATTTGAGATTCGAGATTCGAGATTTTAGAATCTCGAATCTCGAATCTCAAATTGCCGATTTCGTGGCGTCTTAGAGTCTTGGAGTCTTAGCGGTAAAATTTAGTTGCTGCTTTTGTCTTTCTTACTTGGCAACTTCAAAGACGGTCCACGGGTGGGACAACATGTCTTTGAGGAATTCCTTCTCCCAGTTGAATTCCGGGTGGGTTTTCAGGTGATCTGCCGCCTTGAAATCGATACCGCAGGAATGGCCGGCTGATGCTGTCAGTGACATGTGCTCTGCCATCGTGGCATCGGCAACTTTGTTCTGAACCGCGCCGGCAGCGCCATGAGGCTTCTGCCAGTTTCCCATGCCCCGCGGCGAAAGATCGATGTGCCCGCAGAGAGTGCGTTCGCTTGGGTTGATCTTCTTTTCATACGTGTCGTAATGATCGGCCAGGAAACGCTGCGCGGCCGCCACGTCGATTTTCCCTTTATTTTCGGCCATCAGCTGTTTCCACCGCTCGTGGCGGGCATTTTGACTGTTTCCCATGTCCTTGGTGTCAAACTTCGTCTCCTCGCGCGCGAGTTTGGGGTTAATGGGAAAATTGGCGCCGACGAAATAACCGTCTTTGCCGCGCTCGAGCGTGACATTCTTCAAACCCAGCTCGAGGCTGGCGATCTCATTCGTTTTCCGATCCGCAATCAGCCAGTCGTTGGCATAGCCGCCGTTGTTGCCTTCCTTCATGATGCGGGTATAGTCGTCGATCGAGGCCGAGTACTGCATCGCCTTGCGAGCCCGGACAAACTCCGGTATGGCTTTCGGATCGTAGCCTTCGAAGTCGCTTATGGTGGTCTCGGTAATCATGATGCCGGCGGAGTTCACGCCGAAATCATCATCGCTGGAAATGAACCCGGGGAGTCCATCCATCAGCATGCGGTAGCCCTTTGCAGGAGCAATGTCGAAGATAATGGTCCAGCGCGTCCCCTCCATGTAGCTCGTCCAGTTGTTGTGGGCAATGATCACCTTGCCGTCCTTGGTGTAGCTGCCCGTGGCCACAAAGGCGCTGCAGTGCTCTGCCGCAGCCAATGACTTGGGAGATGGGATCTTGTGCTGCTTGTTGTACTCCTTCACATAATAATCCCACTCGAGCAGCGCATTCAGCGCCACGACGTCCCACAGATCCAGCTTTACGCCGCGGGCGTTGACGCCATCCGTGATTCCCTGTAGTTCCTCGCGATACTGTTGTTCGATGTGCGGCCACATCATGTCGCGGGCCGCACCGCGGAAGAACGCCCACTCCTTCTCGCTGCCTTGTTTTAACTCGAGCTCGGCGAGTTTCTTCATGTCGAGAATCTCGGAGGCGAGCAGATATCCATGCTGGTAGCCCATTTCGGATGGAGTCCCCTCCAGATGCACGAATGTCCAGCCATTGGCATCCGGGCGCCGGAAGGATTTTTTCAGCCGCGCATCGGCCCTCTGGTCTTGCGAGAGAGAAGAGACCGCAACCGCGATAAACAACAAGCAAAAGAGCAGCGTAGCCTTTCCGTGCATCATTTCCTCCAACGTAGTAGGCATCTTGGGGGCAGCGGCACAACGCAGCTTTGAGTGAGCAACAGAATATCGCGTCGTGACGCCGCAATCCGGTTCAAACAGACCTATTATAACCGAGATTCCGTTCGCTGAACCGGCAAAGTGCCTCGGCTCAGCACCTCCAGATATGCCTGCTTGCTCACAGCGTCTGGGGGAAGGGGTTCAAACAGCATGCAGGCTCCACCAGATACGAGCAAAGCTCGGGCCGCCTTCTCCAGGAAAGGCTCGATTTCGTGGGTTGCGATGACAACCGCGGCCTCCTCGGACAGGAGACGCTCGATCCAAGCGCAGATTTCAACTCGGATGGTTCGATCCATCGATTCCAGCGGTTCATCCAGGAGCACGACCCTGGGGGATCCTATCCAGGCCGCTGCGAGCACAGCCCGTCGCCTCTGACCCGATGAGAGTTCCCGGATCGAACGATTGGCGATTTGCCATAGGCCAACCCGCTCCAAAACCTCGCGGCCTCGCTGGAGCGGCTGGGAGCGAAGCCGGCAAACCAGGTGAATCACATCCCTGATGGTGGCGTAGGGCGTCAGATCAGGTTGCTCGGAGACATACGCGAGCGCGCGGCGGGCGGCGACTTCATCTTTCCACAGATCATGCCCTTCGATCTCAGCGATGCCGTGATCCGGCCGTTCGATCCCGGAGGCGAGCTTAAGCAGAGTGCTTTTGCCGGAACCGTTCGGGCCGAGCACCAGGGTCAGGCCGGCTCCTATGTCGAGATCCGCACCCTTCAAAACGGGCTCGCCTCGCCGGTATGAAAAGTGAACACCCTTGAATCGGATCATTCCGCGCTCCAGGAAAGAGCGTCTCCGAAGGCCTCATGATGCAAATCAGTCCAGCGGGTCACCTTGAGGGCACGCTCGCTTCTTCGGGCTGCGATGAAAGGCAGCGGAGTGGCAGCCAGGCAGATCAAGCTCATCCAAGGGAACAGGCCGAGCAGGGCCGCCAGACAGGAACCTTCGATCAGGAAGCGCCTGGCGCCGGCGAGGAGCCCCGGGACAAGTCGGATATATCCCGCGGCTCGCAGCGCAAGGAATGGCAAAACTCCCAGCGCACAGGCCGCGCTATATGGGTAGCGGACAACCAGAAAAAAAATAGGAATGAGGGCATGGAGACCCAGGAACAAAGCATCCGTCGCAACCCTTCGCGATGAAGACCACGGGAGAGACCTGGCCAGGGGCCAAGCCGGGCGCCGCTCGGCAAGCTTGTTCGCCAGACCCGCCAGCACGAATACGGCCGCCATGGATCCGCCCAGGCGCACAGCGCCGGCAGCGAGTGAAGGCGGCAGGTCGTTGTTTCTGATGAAGAGAGCGGTCGCTGCCAGAGGCAGCAGGGCCATCGAGAGGATTGCGGACAGCCGCCACCCAAGCGCGCGCCAGGCGATGCGGAAGCTCAGCAGCGAGTCTATGGTTCGCCAACGGTTCCTTCTGCGAACCTCGCGCAGGGGACCGGAGACGTATTCTGCTCCGGCGAGCAAAAACACGGCCAGCAGCATATGTCGCCAATCTCCCCAGAGCGCAAGCAGAGCAGAAACCATGGACACTGGAACTAGGACGTATCTCCGGTCAACCGGCAATGACGCCAGCGCTCCCGACATCAGCACCAGGAGCAAACGGATCGCAGGATATCCGATGCTCAGGCCATGACTATCGGCCACAAATGCGATAGATGCCAAGGCAACCGCAAGCGGTAGCTGCACCGTGGCTAGTGCGGCGGCCATCCCCCTGCGGTTGCCGACGTGGTCAAAGGCCAGATGTCGGATCCACCCGTTGAGTCCGAGGGCCAGTTTTTTGACTGCCAGGGCGGGGAAGAGAAACGCGAGTGCCACCATTGGCGCAAGATCGGAGGTCGCTGGTCGGTGGGCAAAAACCGCTCGTGCGAGATTGATGACGACGGCAGCGGGGTTAATGTCCAGCATGATCACAGCCAAAATGGATGAAAAAAGGATCGCGAAGGATCGGACCGCGATCCGAACCCCGGCTTTGATATGGAAGATCAGGAGTGCTGTCATCGAGAGCCTTGTCGTGAGGGCTCATCATAGCATGGCCAGCCGGTTTCTGCTGGACAGGATGCTGCCATGCGCGCGACGATAGCAGGACACTGACTTCTCTCTTCGCCATGACCGCGGGCGGAGGAGGCGCAGAAAAGGAGGGCCAATGCCTGTTATTCTCAACCTTGCTCAGATCAAGGAAATCCTCAACACCATCGATCCGCTTCGACTCATCGGAGAGATTGCGGAAGGGTTCGTGGCCTACTCGCAAGGCAAGGTCGTCGTTCCTCCCGTGGGGGAACTCGTCTTCGATGAGCCGCGTGGGGACACGCACATCAAGTACGGCTACATCAAACCGGATGAATACTATGTCATTAAAATCGCTTCCGGATTTTATGACAATCCGAAGATCGGCTTGCCGACGTGTTTCGGCCTGATGCTTCTCTTCAGCCAGAAAACCGGCGCATTGATCAGCATTCTGCTCGATGAGGGGCTCTTGACCCAGGTTCGAACGGCGGCTGCCGGCGCTGTCGTGGCGCAGCACTTTGCTCCGCGGCAAATTCGTGGAGTCGGTATATTCGGCGCAGGAATTCAGGGCCGCATGCAGCTGGAGTATCTGAGGCATGTTCGGGATGTGCGCGAAGCGATGGTTTGGGGAGTAGATCAACCGGAACTGGACAGGTATAAAAAGGACATGGAAGCCATCGGGTTCTCAATCCGAACGACACTGGACGCAGAGGAAATCGCATCAACCTGCAACCTGATCGTCACAGCCACTCCCTCCTGCAAACCCCTGCTGAGGGCCGACCAGATTCGAAAAGGCACCCACATCACAGCAATGGGATCCGACACGCGCGAAAAGCAGGAATTGGAGCCCGCAATTTTAAAGATCGCGGACAGGGTCGTCGTCGACAGCCTGAGCCAATGCCGGCTGCGCGGGGAGGCATTTCACGCGCTCGAAGCCGGAATGATACAAGCGGACCGGCTGATCGAATTGGGTGCCGCCATCGGTGATGCGCGGCTTCGGCGCCAATCCGACGACGAAATCACAGTCGTGGATTTGACCGGCGTGGCAGTCCAGGACATCCAGATTAGCAAGGCCGTCTGGCGCCTGGCATCAGAGCAGAACTCAGCAATGAATTCGCCGGTCCCTGCGTAGCCTGGAGGTTCGCGTCCTGGATAGCCCTCGGATCTAGCACGGAGGAGGCGGTCTTTCGATATTTTGAATTCCGCCTCGTCGCGCGTCTCTATTTTCAGGGCGGATGGACCTAAGTTCATCCGCCCTGTGGGAAACCTCCAGCTTTCGCCTAGAAATCGATGTGCAAACCCACCTCGATCCGGCGCGGTATGTTGTACTGAGACGTGATCACGCCGAATGCCAATGAACTTGCCAGGCTCAGGCTGGCCGGATCCGAATACTGAACATGGTTGAAGATGTTGAAGAACTGAGCATTCAACGAAATAGCTTTGCTTTCCGTGACCTTGAACTTCCGTGACAAGGTCATGTCCATATTCCACCGGTTTTGGCCGCGCAGCACATAGCCACTTGCTGTGGTGTCCTGGCTGAGCCTTACATACCGGAAGTCTGCGAATACTAACGCCGGATCACTGAACAGGTTCAGTCCGGATCCGCCGGTTCCTGGATTTCCGTTCGTGCCGACACTGGTGCTGACGCCATTGATGATGACGCTGCTGCCGGTCACATTCTGGTGGGAGGAATTCCCGAAGGTGTTGGGCGCCATTAGCACTGCGCCAACTCCCGCCGTGGTTGCGCCCTGCCCGAACTCCTGGCCTGACCCGTTTGCCACTCTGAGCGGCAGGCCGGTATAGAAGCTGATAATCGGTGCCAGCGACCAACCTTGGACGGCCTGATTCAAAACCTTGTTGGTGGCATGGAACGGCATATTATAGAGACCCATCAGGTTGAGGACGAACGTGCGATCAAAGACCGAATTGCCCCAGCCGTATTTCGCATTGTAGGAATTGGCGACATAGGAGTCGATGTCCTGGTTCACGACGCCATTGTCAAGGGAATGCGCCCAGGTGAAGTTGCCACTTAGAGCAAATCCCTTGTATTCACGCATCCTGAGTGAAACAAATCCGGCGTTGTAGCTGGATTTTCCGATGTCGGAGAAAAACAGGAAATCGCTGATCTGGTTGGCGGCCGCGGTCGCCGGCCCGGTCACGAGCGAGCTTTGAATGCCGTTGAACAGGTCGAAAACGTTCAACGTGCGGATGTTGCTCGAATACTTGGCCACCACACCGGCGGTGCAGTTGGGATTGCCAGTGCAAAGAGTGCTTCCGGCGAGTGCCTTTTCGAAGAAGGGCTGCGCTGAGATGGCTGAGGTAGCCACCCCTGCCACCACCTGGTCTCTGACCGCATCAAAAGCCTGCGCAAAGCTCTGGCCGCCCATTGTCATCATATAGGGGGCCTGGTTGAGTGTTTGTCCAGCCAGCAGATTCTTGGCATCGCGCCGTATGTAGCCGATCTCCAGGATGTGTCCTCCCTTCAGCTCTCGCTGCAGGGTCAGGTTGTAGGAGTTATTGATCGCCGACCGGAAGTGCGGCGAAAGCTGCGTCGAAGCATTGGCAAATGCCTGATTGGCGTTGGAAATGGCGCTGGTGCCGGGGATGACCGGGATCGCTTGATTTACGGCATAAGACGGCAGCGGAATCGTGCTTCCGTCAATGCCGATGCGGAAGCCGGTCGCCGGGTTGATGCCCGAGCTGCCCGTGCACTGGCCGGTAGAAGTCGGTCCCGGGCACAGGAGCGTCTGAGTGAAACCAAGCACCTGTTGTGCGTCGATCACTTTCTGGACACCGTTCAAGCGGTCATAGAGACGGGCAAATCCCGCGCGCACAACCGTTTTTCTGTTCCCGAATATTTTTCCCAGGAAGCTGTTCTCGTCCACGCTCGGGTTCCAGGCCACTGCAATCCGGGGGGCAAAGTTTCTCCAGATGGGATCGTAGGGATATGTGCGGCCGGTGTTGTTGATGGGTTTCCAGTTGATCACGGGATTGTATACGGTTCCTGCAAGTGCCGCCCTTTGGCGCTGTGCCAGATACTCGGACGGAATAATTGCATTCCCCGTGCCATTGTCAAACGCCATGCTGAGCTTTCCGGCCACTTCTGTTTCAGGAACGTCCGCGCTCCAGTTCAGCCCGAGGTTGAGCGTGAACGAAGGCGTTATCTTCCAGGAATCGTTGGCGTAGAGACTGTATTCATTGTAGATCGAGTCCGTAGCCAAGGGAGCACCAATGGGATTGATCTTGAAACTGGCATCGCGCGTGGCCACCAGCGTGGCTCTGTCCACGAGGCCAAGGGCTCCGGCATAGAGATTATTCCAGCTGGTGACCTGGCCGGAAGGCAGGCAGTTGGTGGTCACGGACGAGCTGCAGATCGGGGGCTGGTACGTGGATGGAATGTTGAGGTATGAGCCGTTCGTCAGCATGTACACTCGCTGGGCGACCGCGGACTGGGCGTCATCTCTCCAGAACTGGGTTGCGTCACGCCGGACCGAACCGCCGAACTCCAGCAACTGGTTCCCTTTCACCCAGCTGAGGTTATCAGCCCAGGTCCAGTTGTGCGCTCTCCACTCACGCTGTCGGACCAGACCCACGGTAAGGTCCACCGGATTCATGTTGCCGGCAATGTTCAGCGCGCTATCCGTGCCTGCCACTTGGGGCCTGGACCCATCCGTCTTCCAGAACCAGTAATCGCGCAGGTAGCTGAATGTGAATTCATTGACGATCCTGGGCGTCAGGCGTCCTGTCAGGCCGAGGACGAGATAGCGCGGCAGCCGCGGGATGTATGCCGGGGAAGATGGTACGCCCAGCTTGTCTCCCGGCAGCAATCCGCCGATGTCCACCTGACGGTCCCCGTTGTTGTGCACCTGTTTGAAATATCGGTAGCTGGCCATGAATGACCAATTGGTGTTCAGGTTGCGATCCAGCCGCACCACGGCAAAGTTGTCGTTGTTCGGGAACTTGCCTGGAGCGCTGAATCCGATCGTGTTCAGGCCGTCGCCGGTGGAGGTATCGTTGCCGGCAGGCATGTACTTGTTCCAAATCTGACTGACCAGCGGGTCCAACCCAAGGCCGCGAGGGTCACAAGCAAGGTTGCCAGTCGAACCGCATAGCTTTGCAGTCGCCAGATTGTAGGAAATGATGTTGCCGGATGCGTCCTTATACCGAAGGATACCCTGTTTGAGAGTATCGGTCGGCACGGTCTTGCTGTACTGGCTGTAATCGTTCCGGCGCCGACCTTCATAGTTGAAAAAGAAGTAGGTTTTCTGCGTGGTTCCCAATTTGGGTATCGGGCCGCCAAATGAGGCACCGAAACGATTGTCCTGCTGCAGCGGCTTGGCCTGATGCAGCCGGTTGCGCGTCCAGGTATTTGCGTTAAGATCGCTGTTCTGCAGGAATTCGTAGAGGGAGCCGTGATACTTGTCGCCGCCGCGTTTTGTCACCAGCATCACCTGGCTGCCTCCGGCACCGCTGAAACTGGCAACCTGGTTGCTGGTGGCCACGCGGAATTCCTGGATGCTTTCCGAGGGTGTGGGAACGGCGCCTTCAGGGGCGCCGTTGTAATTCGTCCAATAGTCAGAGTTGCCGGAAACGCCGCTCGTCACGTTGCCGCCGTCCAACACGAACACGTTCTGGTCACTCTGCGCTCCTGCCACCTGGCCACCATATCGGCTGCTCACGCCGTCGGCCTGCTGGGGCATGGCGCTGGGCTGCAGCAGAAGCAGGCTGGTGACGTTTCGGTCGAGGCTGGGGAGCATCGACAGCAGATCCCCTCCGAGCGTTTCCCCCACGGTAGCATCGGTTGTCTGCAGTTGCGCGCCGGCCGTTGCAGTTACAATGACAGTTTCCGTGCTGGCGCCGATCTTCAGAGTAAAATTCAACGTGTACGATTTCGACACCTCGACGACCTGAGATTCGATGACCGCTTTTTGGAATCCTGCTGCCGATGCAGTGATCGAATACTTTCCCGGTTTCACCGCCACGAATGTAAAGCGGCCGATTTCGTTCGTAACCGTATTGTGGACCTCTCCAGTAGCGGCATCCTTGAGTTCTATATCCGCTCCCGGCACAACCGCTCTGGACGGGTCCATCACAACTCCCAGCACCGTGCCGGTGTTGGCTGTCTGAGCCGGAACAACCGCCATCGATGCCAAGAACATTAGTGCTCCTATCAAAGTGGCTCTGAGCGCCAATCGCAGAGAGCGATGATCTAATCTCATGCTTAGCCTTTCTCTGTGCTCATTTTGAGCTCTACAGCCCTCAGAAAAACCGGCGCGCCAGGGAGAGACCGGAGTTCTGGGGACCCTGTCCACTCTCTTTTGGTGAGGTAAGGGAACATAGGTAAATCCAAGTCCAAAACCCCAACTGCTCCATCTACGGATTCAACTGATGAAACTCATTTGCGTGATGACCCTCATCCTAGGCGTGTCTCCCCCCCCGTGTCAACGACTTGTCACTTTCAGTGCTTTTCGCCCAGCCGTTCGAGCTCTATATCAGGGGATCCGAACTTCACGCCACTCGCGCCAGCCGCCGATTCTCACCGTGCCATTTATGAATGCTCTCCTTCCTTCCCGTGGTATCCTGGCTTAACAGCGAAAAGCAACTTGCTATCGAACCGGGGGCGTGCGACAAATCTGTGGGTAACACTCGGCACTTATGGGTAAATCGTTGGCGATCGGCAACGGATTTTGCAGAACGCGCCGGAGGAGAAAACCAAGAAATACACGAAAGCCGTTTCGTGCCATTCGCGGTTCCAATTTTGATTGCGGCTATGGTTCCACCCAGCAAAGCCGGCTTGTGAACCGCCAGGTTTCAAAGCAGGGAGAGAGAAATGCGCCTTGCCAACATGCTTCACGCCGTGGATGCCCATGCCTGTGGCGAACCGGGCAGGGTAATTGTCGGTGGTGTGCTCGATGTTCCGGGTGCCACCATGTTCGATAAAATGCGTTACCTTCAGGAGCACATGGATGGCTTGCGCAAACGCATGCTGCGCGAGCCCCGAGGTTATCCGGCCGCGAATTGCAACCTGATCCTGCCGCCCACGCACCCAGAAGCCGATGCGGGCTTCGTCATCATGGAACAGGTGGAATACCCCGGCATGTCGGGCACCAATACCATCTGCGTCGCCACGGTTCTGCTGGAAACCGGAATGCTGCCGATGCTTGAGCCGGTCACGGAGTTAACTCTGGAGTCTCCTGCAGGATTAATCCGTGTCCGCGCCGAATGCGCCAACGGCAAGGTCGAACTCGTCACATTCCAGAATGTGCCGGCATTTGCGGCATACTTGGACGCCCGCATTGAGGTCCCCCACCTCGGGAGCGTAACGGTGGATGTGGCCTACGGCGGGATGTTCTATGTCATCGCGGAAGCGGCCCCGTTCGGGCTGCGTTTGACGCCCGATGAAGGACGGGACATCGTCCGGATCAGCGAGATGATCAAGGCAGCCGCCCAGGAGCAACTTCCCGTGGTTCATCCCGAACAACCCGGCTTTGCCGGCATCACGATTGCGGAACTTTCCGCGCCGCCGACGCACCCCGGGGCTCGTATGAAAAATGCCGTGACGGTTTCGACCGGCAAACTGGATTGGAACCGCCCGGCCACCTGGACAGGGGCCATGGATCGCTCTCCCTGCGGCACCGGCACCTGTGCGAAAATGGTGACGCTTTATGCCAAGGGCAAGCTGGCGCTCAACGAGGACTTCCGCCACGAGGGAATTCTGGGGACGATCTTTACAGGCCGGCTGATCGGCGAAACCCAGATCGGCAAGTACCACGCCGTCGTCCCGACATTGAGCGGGCAAGCGTGGATCACGGGGTTGAGCACCTACGTCCTCGATCCCGAGGATCCGTTCCCGGAAGGATTTACGGTCGGCGACATCTGGGGATAGCTGTGAACAATTCGATCCTCGCTCTTCACCACAAAGGCTCTAAGGCTCGAAGGAATCTTATGTTTTGAATCCTCCTATGAGTCTTTGAGTCTTTGTGGCAAATGGGGATGATCGATTCTTTCACAGCTTCTTGGCAGTTTATCGCACCCACCGCATCGACTAAGACCACTTCTTGCCAAGATCCTCGAGACCAGCCTTCTGCAGGTCCTCCACGGTCATACAAATCCTGAATTTCACCTCGGCGTTGAACATCAAGAACCAGGGTTCGGCGAGGGCGGGAATTTTCGATGGATCCGGGACATTAACGATCATCGTGGCCCCGCGTTTCCCGTCACGCTCGCAAAAATAGACCGCCTCGGGCCTCGTGTCCTCCAGGATATGCTTCATCTTTTTCCCTGCCGTGCCGTCCTTGATTGCTTCGTTGAACTCATGGTTGGGGATGTAGACTTCAAGTAACATTCGCATTGCTTCCTCCTTTGGATGACCAGGAGCCATCCGTGCGAAACACCGTATAAGGATAGTCTCCAAAAAGATCTGCATCAGGCTCGGAAATTCCCTAGGAGCCCGGCCCAGAATTAGCAGGGGCCGCGTTCCGAACGCTGCGGGGGCAGATGCAATGCGGCGCAACGGGGAAAAATGTCTGCTCACTGCGAACGAATCGGCAAGCAGTTGTGTTATATGCTTTGAGTGGCTTGACATGACGGGAGGGGAAGTGACCTGCGGCAGCGATGACAATCTTGCCCTGGCAGTTCATCGAAACGAAAACGGCGCCGTGGAGCGTCTGGTGAAGATCTACCAAAATCGCCTTTTCAGTTATGCGCTGCGCCTGCTACAGGATCCTTTCGATGCCCAGGAAGTTACCCAAGATGCGTTTCTCAGAGCTTGCCATGCGCTTACTCGCCGATATGACGAGAAAAAATGCGGCGATCTGGTGTTGGCGCCCTGGCTTTTCCGAATCACACGCAATCTGGCGTACAGCCGGAGCAGCAAACGCCGTTCGAGGAATGAAGTGCCCTTGCCGGGCAAAGGCGTTGGAGGGGACGAGATCCCAAGCAATCCGGACGAAGGCATTCGCGAATTGGAATCGAGGGGCGAGCGCCAGGCTCTGCGGACAGCTTTGCGTTCTCTTGGTCTGGAAGAGCGTGAACTGGTCCTGCTCAGATTTTTGGAAGAGATGTCCTATGCGGAGATGGCATCGATTATCGGTGGAACCGACGCGTCTGTGCGGGGCAAGGTATTTCGCGCCCTGCGCAAGTTGCGCGCGTCCATCGAAAAGAACCGGAGGCAGAAATGCGCTGTGAGGCAGTCTTGAAGCGGCTGGATGGATTTCGCACCGGGGAGTTGAACCGGCGAGAGCATGAGCAGGTTCACACCCACCTGGCCGGGTGTCCCGCCTGCGCGCGCGAGCTGGCCGAAATCGAAGGGTTGGCAGCCAATTTGGTTTGGCTGCAAGTTGAGGCTCCCGCCGGTATCCTCGCGCGGGTGCGGGGGAGGACTGACGACCATTACGCCGCTGTGGAAACGGATCTGGGCAGGCTCTGGGTGGGCTTCAACCCTTGCGGAGTGGCGATGTTGGACTTGGGCGGACGCGACCCGGCGTCATTCGAGGACAGATACTGGAAGCGATTCGGCCTGCGGCCGCTACCAGCTGAGCTGCCCGAACGATATGTTCGCGCCATAAGGAAGGCGGTGGCGGGCGACTCTCCCTCGGCCGTGCAAGTGGATCTATCGAGGCTATCGACTTTCGAGCAGAGCGTCTTGATGCTGTTGCGGCAGATTCCACGCGGTGAGGTGCGTCCCTACAGCTGGTTGGCACGTGAAGTCGGGAGACCCAAGGCGGTGCGGGCGGTTGGCAACACCATGGCGCACAACCCTGTTCCCCTGCTCCTGCCCTGTCACCGCGTGGTCCCCGCAGCGGGTGGCATCGGCGGATATGCGTTCGGCACGGCGCTCAAACGCACTTTGCTCACGCGCGAAGGTGCTCCCGTGGACGAGATCGAGCAATGCGCACGCGACGGCATCCGCTATATCGGTTGCAGGGGCACCGGCATTTTTTGCTTTCCCACCTGCCGCGACGCCCGCCGCGTGCGGCCACAAAACCGCGTCCTGCTTACAAGCGCCGCAGGGGCGAGCGAGGCGGGCTTCCGGCCCTGCCGGCATTGCCGGCCGCAATGAGCAGTGACAAGTGGTGTGTACTGAGTGATGAATCATGCGGCTGGAAAGGTCGCCCTCAAACGATGTTGAAGGCTTTGCCGGCCCAGCCGGCCTAAAAACGGAGGAGGTCATCTTCGCCTCCGTGAGCGGAGAGTCGCGATTTCCCAATTGGGCGACTGGAAATTTTGCTGTACAAGGCAATCGGATGTTACTTATGCTGATGCCATCTCATCCACCACGTGTGGAAGGAGTAACGATGCCGTCCTCCTTGGAGGGTGGCATCAGCTTTTTGAGCACTTGTCATACTCTGCCTGCAACTTGCGTTTTCGATGAGGCTG
>JBEKYG010000036.1:0-13735 GCA_049511215.1 Acidobacteriota bacterium
TGCCTGATTCCGGAGACCCGGCATGAGGCGGCGGCTCAGGCAAAGAAGGCGCCGCCGACACCCGGACCCATGCTCGATCAGGGCGTGATTGAACTCAGCACGCCCGACTTTGATCTGAGCCTCGTTCGTTCGTCGCAGACAGTCGCCGGGCTCAAACCCAAAGGCGCCGGCGGGTTCGATTTCACTCCGGGCGACCTGCTCGCCGAGCGCTCGCAGAACGGCTACTATCATCTTGGCGATGTCGACTTGCGCCTGCGCACGGGAAGCTCGGGAGAATGGAAGAACTTTTCCACAGCCGTCACCCGCTCGCCGGTGACCGCGCTGCCGGCCTCCACGCCGAGCCTGGCCGCGGCCGATCTCACGCCGACGCTCCCCGCAGACTGCCCGCTGCAGATTACCCGCAGCTGGGTATTGGATGGCGTCAAGCTCGTCCTGCGCTTCGAGCTCAAAAACAAAACAACGGAACCGGTCCAGGTCGGCGCGCTCGGCATTCCGATGATCTTCAACAACGTGATCAACAACCGCTCGCTCGACCAAGCCCACACCATCTGCTCATTCCACGACCCTTATATCGGCGAGGACGCCGGCTACTTGCAGGTGACGCGCCTCAACGGTCATGGGCCGGCGCTCGTCGTCGTCCCTGACGGCAAAACCCCTTTCGAGGCCTATAATCCGATTCTGAGCCGGCGCGGGGGCGGCGGCACCGTGCCCATCTTTACTGACCCCACGCCCCGCGGCACTACGTTCGAAGGCTTCTTCGATTGGATGGTCCACAGCCAAGCCTATGCCGAAAACGAGTGGAAGCAAGCCCAGCCATGGAACCCTCCGACATCAACGACGCTTGCCCCGGGAGCTTCGCGAACTTACGGCGTCAAATTCCTCGTCGCTGACGAGATCCGCAACATCGAGAAGACGCTCGCCGCCAACGGGCGCCCTGTTGCGGTCGGCATTCCCGGCTACGTGCTGCCGACGGACATCGACGGCCGGCTGTTCCTCAAATATGCCAAGGGCGTCATATCGATCGAGATCGAACCCAAGGGGGCGATCGCCGTCGCCACCAACAAGCCGACCGCCGGAGGCTGGAAATCTTACACCGTGCAGGGAAGGACTTGGGGCCGCGCCCGCATGGCCATCACCTATGAGGATGGAACCGTACAGGCAATCAACTGCTTCGTGATCAAGTCGCAGGCGGACGTCGTCACCGACCTCGGCCGGTTTCTGACCACCAGGCAGTGGTTCGTCGACCCGAACGATCATTTCAAGCGCTCTCCTTCGGTCATGAGCTACGACCGCCAGGAAAACAAGATCGTCCTGCAGGACAGCCGCGTCTGGATTGCCGGCCTCGGCGACGAGGGGGGATCGGGATCCTGGCTGGCCGCCATCATGAAAGAATTCGGCCAGCCCAACAAGGAAGAGCTCGACCAATACCAGCAGTTCATTGACAACGTGCTCTGGGGCGGTCTCCAGTACAAGGACGGGCCACAGCAATATGGGGTACGCAAGAGCCTCTTCTATTATCAGCCCGACGAGATGCCTCCAAACTACTACCGGAGCGATCTCAATTGGGGCAGTTGGACAAGCTGGAAAAAGGTGGACGCCGAGAAGGTTGACCGTTCCTTCAACTATCCCCACGTTGCAGCGCTCCACTGGGTGATGTACCGCCTGGCGCGCAACCACGAGGGACTCGTCACCAATCATCCCTGGGACTGGTATCTGAACAATGCCTATCAGACCGCCGTGGCCATGATAAAATATGCCGCTTACTACACCCGGTTTGGCCAGATGGAAGGGGACATTTTCGTGCAGATTCTCCTTGACCTCAAGCGCGAAGGCATGATCGAACAGGCCGCTGACCTCGAAGCCAGGATGAAGACCCGCGCCGATCGCTGGCGCAGCCAGGCGTATCCTTTCGGAAGCGAGATGCCTTGGGATTCGACCGGCCAGGAGGAAGTCTATGCCTGGACGAAATTCTTCGGCGACACCGTTAAATCCGAGGTGACGCTCAACGCCATCCTCGGCTACATGCCCACGGTACCGCACTGGGGCTACAACGGCAGCGCGCGCCGCTACTGGGATTTTCAATACGCCGGCAAGATCACCCGGATTGAGCGCCAGTTGCACCACTACGGCTCAGGCATCAATGCCATCCCAGTGCTGAGTGAATATCGCAGCCATCCCGACGATCTTTACCTGCTGCGCGTGGGCTACGGCGGCACGATGGGCGCGATCACCAACATCGATCAGGAAGGCTTCGCCTCCGCCGCGTTCCACTCCTTCCCCGATACTCTCAAGTGGGACCCCTATTCGGGCGACTATGGCCCGAACTTCTTCGGCCATGCCTTCAACACGGCTACCTATGTCGTCAATGATCCGGAGTTCGGGTGGCAGGCGTTCGGCGGCAACCTCAAAGTCGAAGGAGGCATCGTGAGGGTCACGCCGCTCGATTCTTTCCGGATGCGGGTCTATGTGGCCTCAGCCGGCCTGTGGCTGACACTCGACGCCGGCAAATTCGCGAGCGTGGAGGTAAATCCCAAGACCGGCGCCGTGCGCCTCGGTCTGGCCGCCGCCACAAAGTCTACGCCGGCAGCACGCCTGCGCGTGGAACAACCGGCCAAACTGAACGGTGTCTTGGCGTATCACCCCGCGACACCGCTCAAATCCGAACGCGACGCCTTCGTGGTCCCGCTCAAAGCCGGCACCACATGGGTCGAACTGATCGGAAAGTAGGGATCTGCACTGCTGATTTAGAGGGGCCGGGAAGTCAACATAATCTTTCAAGTACGAACCTGAGAACCCGGGAGGAGGCCAGACGAGCGGACGCCTTGGCGCGGACCTCGATCGGATAGGCGGCTTGTCCTTTGTATCATCAGATTCGACACAAGTGTGAGGAGATTTTCGCACTTGGAAACTAGCAAATTGTCCAGATACGGCGTTTGGGGAAATTGGCGTGCAAAGAAGCGACGTAGTGGTCGAGTAACGGATTGCTCGCCCTTAGGGCTCGCGCAAAAATAACTTGGCATTTTGCTGCTGTCTCCCAGGCTTGCGGATCTTACAAAAGGGTGACATAGAAAATTGCAAGCCTCGGAGCAAGCAACCCTGCGGGGCGCGGCGGCGGGCGGGCATCTGCGGCGTTGCCGCTCCTCGGCGATGTCGCCACATCGCCTGCGTCGCGGCGTCTTGCATCTGCCCGCCCGGCGCTCGCGCCAAAATGCCAACTTATTCTTGCGCGAACCCTAAGTGCCGGCACGATCGAAATCTGTGAGTCGGTTTATAAGGACAAGTTTCAGACGCCCAAAAGCGAGCGTGGCGTGCGAACGATTCCGATTGGACCCGAAGGTCGCCGTGTGCTGGCAGAGCATCGCCAGCGCTCATGTAACGCGAATCCGGATGGTTTGCTGTTTCCATGGAAGAACGGCAGACCTTACAGCGATCCCTACTTGCTGCAGGAAATCTTGCAACCGGCAGGTGAAGCAGCCGGCATCGGCAAGGTCACGTGGCACCAGTTCCGGCACATTCATTCCTCGCAACTCCACAATCTCGGGGTCCCCGCGAAAATTGTCCAACAGCAACTCGGGCATGCTTCCATCGCGACAACCTTTAACATCTACACCCATGTAGTGGATGATGTGCACCGGAAGGCGATCGATGATCCGGCTCGCTTGTTGTTCCCAAATGTTTCCAAGTTCAATGACAGTAGTGCAACTAGAGGATTAGTAAATTGATGGCGCTAAAGGAGTTATCTGGAGGCGCCGAGCGGATTCGAACCGCTGCATAAAGGTTTTGCAGACCTCTCCCTTAGCCACTTGGGTACGGCGCCCCATGTGCCGATGCCGAACATGCCCTAGAAGCCCGGATCAGCGGTTAGATTCTAGCGGTTGATACTGCTGATTTTCAAGGGATTTCGGCCCGGATCATCAAACTGCAGACCATTGCCCTTGGCGGTCGGACTGATTATCTAGGATTGTGCAGAGGATATGGAGCGGGAAACGGGATTCGAACCCGCGACTTCAACCTTGGCAAGGTTGCACTCTACCACTGAGTTATTCCCGCCCTGATCTCGAGGCCGACAGATATTAGCAAAGCAGGGGATAGGGGTCAACGATTTTGAATGTTGCCCCAGCCCTTTACTAACCACGAAACCCGCAGCGCGCCACAGCCGCAGCCAAACAATCTCGACGCAAAGATCGCTGAGAGCGCGGAGACTGCGGAGAATCCCCGTGTTTCAACCCCCTGTTTGGAGCTGGGGTCTCTGCTTCGAGAAGTCGAGAATCATTCTCGTTGGGCAAGGATTTGACTTTAGCACTTGAAGAGGCAAGTGCCTGTTTTTTGCATCTTGAAGAATTCGTCGTTTGGTCTTTTAGAAAGCGTTGCGATAGAGGGCTACTTCCTGGCCGCTAGTGCCCGGGGCGATGACGGCGATCACGTCGAAGCGGTAGGTGTACCGGCCCAGATCGTAGCGCGCAATGAACTCCTCGGCTGCCAGGCGAAGACTCTGCTGTTTCTCCCAGCCCACGAACTCCCAGGGATCGCCGAAATCGCGGGAGGCCCGCGTTTTGACCTCGACAAAAACGAGCATGATCGCCTCGAACGCAATCAGGTCGATTTCGCCCCGGCGCCCGCGGTATCGTCGGGCAACGATGTCGAATCCCTGCCTCATCAGGAAACGGCAGGCGATGCGTTCCCCCTTCCGCCCCATGAGCAGATGCGGCGCCGTCATATCCATGTAGTTTCAGATGGGTAGGAGTTATTTCAAGCTGGGACGCGTGCGGCTTGGATTTTGTATTGAACGCCCGTTTGGCCAAGTCCAATATCCGCAATCCATAATCCCTTAGGGGGTGCGTTTCCAGCGCACGCCGTCCTTGGTGTCCTCGAGCAGAATGCCCTGGGACAGAAGCGCATTGCGAATGCGGTCCGCCTCGGCGAAGTCCCGGCGCCGGCGCGCGGCCTGGCGTTCTTCGATTCGCTTCATGATTTCTGCGTCGAGCAGCTCCGGCTGCGCCCGTTGCACTCCCAGCACCCGATTCAGGTCCTGGAGAAACTCCACCGCTGCGCGGGCGTCTCCGGCCGATAGCGCGCCCTGTTCATCGCGTTGATATACGGATCGTACGAAATCGAAGATGACCCTAAGCGCCGCGGAGGTGTTTAGATCGTCATCCATTGCCTTGATGAACTTCAGGCGCGTTTCATCGATACTGTCGGAGAAATCGGGATTCGGTCCGGCCGGACCCGACTTCTCCCGCATGTGTTGCAGGAAGTCCTCCAGCCGCCGCACCGAGGCCGCGGCCTGATGGAGACCGTCGGTCGTGAAATTGAGTTGCCGGCGGTAATTGACCGACAGCAGCAGGTATCGGATCGCCTCGGGTGCGTGTCCGACGGCCAGAAGATCGCGCAACGTGAAATAATTTCCCTTCGACTTCGCCATCTTCTCGCCTTCGACCAGCAAAAACTCCGAATGCGCCCAGGAACGCACAAAGGTCTGTCCGGTTGCGGCTTCGCTTTGCGCAATCTCGTTCTCGTGGTGGGGGAAGATCAGATCCACGCCGCCGCAGTGAAGGTCGAGCGTTGGTCCGAGATATTTCATGCTCATCGCCGAGCATTCGATATGCCATCCGGGCCGGCCCGGCCCAAGCTCCGTCTCCCAATAATCCTCGCCTTCCTTGCGCGCTTTCCAGAGAACAAAGTCCCGGACATCGTCCTTTTTTTCGTACTCGTCGCTGTCAACGCGGCCCGCCGCCTGGATGCCTGAGAAATCCTTTTTGCTGAGCCTGCCGTATTGCGGAAAACTTGCGATGCTGAAATAGACCGAGCCGTCCTTTCGATAAGTGTGGCCCTTCTCCTCGAGACGAAGGATCAGCTGAACCATGTCGGGAATGTGGTCGGTGGCGCGCGGCATCAGCGCGGGCAGTTCAATGCGCAGCACTTTGGCGTCCTCCAGAAACGCCTCGGTATATTTGGCCGTGTACTCTTTGAGAGTCATCCCTTGCGCGCGTGCGTTATGGATCGTCTTGTCGTCGACGTCCGTGATGTTCATGACGTGCACGAGCTTATAATTGCGGTAGCGCAAATACCGGGTCAGAATATCCTGAAAAACAAAAGTGCGGAAATTGCCGATGTGCGCATAGTCGTAGACCGTGGGCCCGCAAGTATAGACGCGCACCACGCCTTCCTCCAGCGGGTGGAACTCCTCCTTCTTCCCGGTAAACGTGTTGTGCAGCATCAGCATATTGGTCTCCGCAACAGTAAGTAACGCAGGTTACTATCCCCCGCGGACTGAGTCAAGAAACCTCAGATCTTCGCTGCCTTTTAAACACTGCAAACAAAAAGCAGCCACGAATTGAATTGCACGAAGAACACGAATAAGGTCTGGGGCGCGGCGGTGCCAGGGGTTCCGATAAAGATCATCTTGCGTAGTCTGTTCAGGATGACCGCGGCATTTTCGGACTTGTTTTCATCCAGCTTGATCTTCATCAATCATGCCGGTAGGAACAGGACCTCCTCTCGCGCGAGCTCAGCAGTATGGCCGATGGCACCCACGAGCACACATAACATTCATTGGCTTTAGATGCTGGTTCAGACCCTCGGGTGAGGAGGCTACCCCTAATCTCTCGTATGCCGACCTGCTGCTTCCGTGATGATGCGGGGAACGTCTTCAGTTTTCCTTGCCATGCCGTACTGCCAGTGGCCAAAGCGGCACTCGGCATTGACTGCAGCTACCCAGCGTTCCGCGGCGGCTCTCTTGACATCGGCAAGAGGGTCAAATGCTTTGGTCTCGAGAATCAAATGCGCTGGGACGTCGGAGCGCAATCGGACGAGAGAGTCCGGCAGGTAATCATGCATTTGCCCGTTGTAAAGATAGGGAATTGCGAATCCCAGTCCGGCGTTCTTGACGAACGCCGCGACGGCAGCGTGTTTGTCCAAATAATAGGCAGCCGATTGCTGCCACTTCTTGGTATCCGCGACCACGTAATTCACGTGGCTGCGCAGAACTTCGCGCACTTCCCAGCTGGTCCAGAAATCCACCTCCAACGTCGATCCGGGACCGCGGCTGCTCTCGTAGATCGGCACTTCAGGCGCCTCTCCCTGGGAAGTATCCGGTCCAATCGCCTCAACCAGCCGCTCCACGAGCCAGCCATAATAAGGCGCCAGGAACAGGTCCTTCTTATGAGCGGAGTATTGGACGTGTACCTTCTTTTCAATGTACCGGCCGATGATTCCTGCTAACTGAGGGAAGAGAGCATGGGCGGGAATATCGCAGTGTCCCTGCGCGATGTAATGTCGTGCCAGTCCCCGGGCAAGATCGAAGACGAGCTCCTGCATTCGCCGCTTGGCCCGAAATTCGCCAAGGGTAACGTCGTCTAAGCGACCTGGTCCGAATAACGATAGCTTACCTTCGTTAGTAACGCTTAGCGCCTTTACTTCCACCTCGGGCGGTATGCGGCCTGGTTCGAGAAACAGGGGTGGAACGTTCTCCCAATTGACGGAGATGCGATTTTGGATCTTCTGCGTATAACCCTCGACGCGAGGAAAGAGCAGCTCGAACTCCGCCTTGGCCGGGACAGCATGCACGTGGCGCCGCTTTACCATGGGCGTCGGCGCGGGCTGCTTGTTGGATTTGAATGGGATCACTTCGAACGGCACCCCGAAAACCTTCGCGACTTCTTCCGTGAGCCTGCCGTCCTCTCCGGTTTCGTAAGTGGTGCGTCTCAGCCCCCGACCCACCACCTGCTCGCACAACAATTGCGACATAAATCGCCGCAAGCCGATGATGTGCGTGACGGTATTACAGTCCCAGCCTTCGGTGAGCATGCCGACGCTCACAATGCAACGCACATCGCGGCCTGGAGGATGCAGCGGCCGGCCCAGCTTTTTCGCCAGCTCCTCGAAGTCATTGGGATAAATCGGCCGCCCCTGCCGGTCTGCGGGCCAGGCGTTCCTTCCGACTGTGTCGAGCGTAAACCGCATCCAGCGAGACTCGTCGCTTCGAGCTTGGCCTGTGTCCGTCTCATGGACAACTTTCGAATCGACGCGGATGGTGTTGATCCCGCCGTTATTCCTGAACCCTTCGATCTTCACGGAAGGGATTCCGACCGGAGCCTTGTCCTCGGCCAGCCACTCGTAGATCACTTTCGCGATCTGGGTGTTCTTGCAGACCAAAATGAAGACCGGAGGGCGCAGGTCGGTGGCCAGGCACGCCCACTCCTCGCATTCTGTCTGCCACAAGCTGCCCAGCATGGCGATGGGATGGTGCGCATACTTCAAAATCGCCTCGGGCTTCGGCGACGCCTTCTTCCCGCCTCGTTCCGCGGGCGTAAGCTGCGGCAGAATCCAGTGCCAGATGTTGAAATACCCCGGAATCTCGGCGCCCGTGGTATCGCGGACAGCCAGTTGTGGAACCTTCACCAGCCCCGACTCGATCGCATCGATCAGGCCGAAATCGCTCACCACCCACGGAAATGGGCAATTGGTGGCCTGCCCGACCCGGCCGAGGGGATTTCGGGGACAGTCACCACAATCCCCAAACTCCAGGGCCAAGATTGATGTGGAACATTTCCGAAAGGTTTGGGGATTGTGGTGACTGTCCCCGAAATCCGTGGCGGCTGACATCCAGGCGGCGATATGCAGTGCTATCTCGGAGATGGTGTGCGCAGTTGATGCGGGTCTGGCCGCTTCTTCGGCGGTTACGCCCTCGAGCACCTCGAGTAGGGCTGGACCGTGCCAGGCATTCCCCTCCATTGATCGTTGCAGTTGATCGGCGATTCTTTCCACTTCGGTCATGGTCCTCCTCCGGGGTCGCATGCGGCGAAGGCGCACCCAGCGACCCATGAAAAGGTCAGGCTTCCTCTAGGTGGCGATCATCGGTATCGGGATCGGGTTCGCCATCGCGATCGCCATCGGCCTTTGCGGATCAGCAAGACCGATTGCGATGCCGATTGCCATTGCGATCCCGATGCCGATACCGATCCCGACGTTTTGGGCTTTCAGCTTCTATTTTCGAAGCAGGGTTCCGCTTTGGGAGCCGGCTCAGGGCATCTTCTTCTTCCCGGGCTCGGTCTCATAGTTCTTTTGCTTCCAGTTTTGGAGCGGACAAAACTCCGCGGTCTTGAATCCTGCCTGTTCTGCCAGCTTCGCAGCCTGCGAGCTTCTCCGGCCGGTATCTCAGGTGAAGACCAGCACGGTATCCTTCGGAATCTCCTTCAGCCGCCCCTCCAGCGTCTCCAGAGGGATATGTATCGCGCCCTTGATCGTTTCCTGCTGATATGCAGCCTCATCGCGAACATCGATGATGATCAGTTTGACATTCTGCCCGATCAGTTTGTGGAGCTCATCAGGCAGCAATTCCTTTGCGCCGACCGCCCTTCCCGTCTGCGGGTCAGTCACAATCTGAGTTGTGCCGGGCTCCTGTGGTTCTGCGCGCAATAGCGACAGCCCGAGCGCCAGCGACGCCGTCGCAGCACAAACCAGCCCGAATTGGAACAGCGGTTTCATATCGATTCCTCCTCGCGGGAACACAGGTCACCCGTTTATTATGCGCTATGAGATAAGCGTTGCCGCTCGATGGATTCTGAGGTTGGTCTCATACCGCCGGGATTCATGCTTTGTAATCTGCCAAGCTCCCATGCTGACTCCTGATCACCGCTTCTGGCCGGAGGCCGGATGTAGGAAGCGAGGCCGGAGCGTGACACGAAGGAGTCGAACATCACCTTGCTCGCCGAGCGGCGTGACCGACAATTCCGGCATCTTCTCCAGATGCTGGTCCTGTGGTGTTTCGGTCACAACCAGGAATCGAGGCTGCAGCTGGGCGAATTCCAGCAGGGATACCGGATCGATTATGTTTATGCCGATCCGATAACCGGTGTAGTAATTCAGCGTGTGGTGAAAATAGCAGAAAGTGATGATGGGTTCACCCTCAACGTCTGCGGCCAGCGCCTGATGGGCAATCTCGCGCGTCGAATTGTATTCGGCCAGAGGTGCGAATCCGAACAACGTCACCGCCAGTACGAGCACCAATCCCTGAACTACCGTGGCATGTACGGCGGCACGAAGGTTGCCGCGGCGGGCAAAGGCAAACGCGAATAGAGCCGGCAAGAGCACGGCTGCTGCCAGCGGCAGGCCCGCTCGCCACGCATTTCTGTAACTCTCGCGCGTGATAATCGGCATTGCCACTGCCAGGCACAGAGAAAGAATCAGGTGAGACCACCTGGCCGCCCCCAGTTTCATCCCGGCACTCTGATTCTGAGCCAATTCCGCAAGCTTCCGGCCAAGCAGCAAGGCCAGGGGAGGCAGTGAAGGCAGGATATAGCCGGGAAGCTTCGAGTTCGAGAGTGAGAAAAACAAAAAGGGAAACAGCGCCCAGCATACTAGAAAGAGTGTGCTTCGATCCCAGGTACGCCAATCAAGAGTCTTGCGGCGGTGGGGTCCTGAGATCAGCGCCGGCAGCCAGCCGCTCCACGGAAAAAAAAGACCCAGCAATACCGGCAGGAAGTAGTAAAGAGGTTGCTCGTGATGGTGGATATCGGTCACATACCGGGCAAGATTGTGGTTAATGAAAAAAATTGAGATGAAAGAAAAGCCATTTTGCTTGAATGCCAGCCAATACCAGGGCCATGCCACCATAAGCGCGATTGGAGAGCCCGAGAGGACGAATAGCCTCCTAAGGCTGTTTCCTTGCTCATCCAACGCCCAAAACAGGACTAGAATTCCTGTGCCCATGACGAATGCGACCGGACCCTTGGCGAGCGCGGCCAGGCCTAACAGAAGATAGGCACACGCTATTTTCCAAAATGCCATCCCGCCCTTAATGACGGCAGCCGCCAGCAGCGCAAACGCAATCGTGAAGCAGGCCGTAATGGGCATGTCGGGGCTTGCGCTTCGGCCGTACGCACAGAAGCCGATTCCGGTAAGCAGAATCAAACCGCCCAGGAGCCCCTCCCGCCGGGACCAAAGCTTGGAACCGAGCCAGAGAACAGACGCCGCGGCCAGCAGCGCGCAGAGAGCTGGACCGAGGCGTGCAGCCGCTTCGTTCACGCCGAAGATCCGGTATACGAAGATGGTGATCCAATAGTACAAAGGGGGCTTTTCCAGCCAGGGGTAACCCTGGAGCAGCGGCGTGACCCATCTCCCCGCCCGATTCATCTCGTCGGCAATGCGTGCATAGCGGCACTCGTCCGAACCAATAAAGGGAAGAGAACCAAGGCGGAAAAACAACGTACCCAGCGCTGTCAAACAGAGCAACAGATAAGGACCGGAAGGAGTGCGAGTTATCCTCTTAATCACGGCGCTAATCATACACTAGACGAGGAAAATGCAAAGGGCTCTGGTACCGCAATTCGAGATTCGAAATTCGAGATTCGAGATTCGAAAATCTCGAATCTCGATTTATAGAGCTCTGTATTTTTAGGGACTTGTCTGGTTGGTTCCGACTTGCGCTCTCTTGGCGAGCACCTACATGGCCTGCACGGCTTTACCCAGATTCTTGGCCTTGTAGCGCATCAGCCTCTTGGCCAAGGTGTTGCGATGGATGCCGAGATGCTCGGCAGCCCGCGTGAGATGACCGTCATTGCGACTGACAACTTCGGCTATGAAGCAATTCTCGAACTGCTCCACAGCCTCGGAGTAGAGAATCCCCTTATCGATCATCTCAAAACAGATGCTTTCCAGGCGATCCTTGAGACGGGGCTGCAGTTTTGCCGTAGGTTCCCTCATTGAGAACTCCTGTCGTGTTTCCAAGTCTGCAAGATCTTTTGGTATTCCTCGTTGAATTTGAGCTTTAGTGGTTGGGGCACAAGCAAAACTGCCGCACGCGCCCCGGCGAGCAGATAGGGGGCGAAAACAGACCGTGCGAGAATGTCCTGGCGTACCGGGAAAGCGATGAGAGCGAGAGCGATGATCGAGGCCACCGCCCAACCCCTGAGAAATCCGAGCACTCCTCCCATCAGGCGGTCAATCCATTCGAGATCTGCCATCTTGATAAATCGATTTACGATGAATGCCGCAACAGCTCCGACCAACAGGGTGGCTAAAAAGATGATCAAAAAGCCGATCAGGTCGGCGACGGCCTCTGTCCGAGCGACGTCCGCGAACAGGCGCGACACTGCCGGGTAATAGAAAGCGGCCAGAAGGAATCCGCCCAAGAGCGCGGCCAGACTTATCACCTCTCGCGCCAATCCTTTCCTCAAGGCAAGGACGGTCGACACCAGAATGATGACTACAAAAACAAAGTCGATGGGTGTCCACTGACTCCAGTGCATGTCACGATGCCTCATTCAATCTGGGCAAACTGCAACCACGCGTACCCACGCGATCCCGACTCCCCGGGTCGATCCTGGATCGGGCCCCTCTGGAACGCCACTCCTACCCGCGGTGGACGATCGAGTGGCTCGACATGAGAGCACAGTACTGAACTGAACAGGTATTCACCTTATAAGATCTGGCGCCTGCAAATCAAATCAATTTTAGATATTGGATTTGTTGAATCGGGGTCGATGGTGAAATGAAGCTAATTCGAGATTCGAAATTCGAGATTCTAAGATCTCGAATCTCGAATTTCGAATCTCGAATCAGACGAGGCTGGATCCGGTCAGCAGCCGATATGCCTCGAGGTATTTGTCGCTGGTCGCTCTGGCTACAGCCTCCGGGAGCTCCGGACCGGGGTGTTGCTTATTGAATCGGATCTGTTCCAAATAGTCGCGCACATATTGCTTGTCAAACGAGGGCTGAGGCATGCCCGGTTGATAGCATGCCAGGGGCCAAAAGCGCGACGCATCCGGGGTCAGGATCTCATCGCACACGATGATGCGGTCCTGATAGAGACCGAACTCGAACTTCACATCCGCAATGATTATCCCCTTTTGAAGCGCATAATCGGCGGCGCGACGATAGATTCTGAAAGTGAGGTCACGGAGCTGGACCGAGACGTCCTCGCCCACGATTCGCGACATTTCTTCGAATGGGATATTCTGGTCATGGCCGGTCTCGGCTTTGGTTGCCGGCGTGAAAATCGGCTCCGGTAGGCGATCACACTCACGCAGGCCCCCCGGCAGCGGGATGCCGCAGACGTCGCCTTTCTCCTGATACTCCTTCCAGCCGGATCCGGCCAGATAACCGCGCGCCACGCACTCAATCGGGAAGATCTCGGCCTTAGCTACCAGCATGCTGCGCAGGCGCAGGATGTCGCGATAGGGCCGCAGCACCTCGGGAAACTCATCCACATCGGCTGTGATCAGATGGTTGGGAACGATATCCTCCATCATTCGGAACCAGAAACTCGACAGCTGCGTCAGGACCGCTCCCTTCATGGGGATGGGCGTTGGCAACACCACATCGAAGGCGGAGACCCGGTCCGTGGCGATCAACAGGAGGCGGCCACCGACTTCGTAGACATCGCGCACTTTACCCCTGCGGAAGAGGGGCAAGCCCTTCAAATCAGTCTGTACACAAACGTCGGCCATAAAACCCCTTTTTGAATTGGGAATGCGGATTTTGGATTTTTGGAATAGAAAATCTACCATCCAAAATCGAAGACCGCACTAGGAGCCCGTCCGAGAATTAGGAGGGGCCGCGTTCCGAGCGCCGCGGGGGCAGATGCAAGGCGGCGCGACGCAGGCGATGTCGGCGTACATCGTCGAGGAGCGCCAACGCCGCAGATGCCCCCGCGCCGCCGGAACCCGAAGGGCGCATGGGGATTGCGGGGCGATCTCTGCGTTGCTCGTCGTCAACGATGTGCACCGACATCGCC
>JBEKYG010000037.1:0-13672 GCA_049511215.1 Acidobacteriota bacterium
ATTTTGATTGGATACGGCGCGGCAGCGAAATCACTTTCGGAGCGGATTCAGTCAAGACTCCGTCAATTTGTTGACAGCGACGAGACCGAACACTTGACGTACAGTAATTGAACGATTGTGATGGAACTCTGCCTACGAATGAGGTTGGCTCCCAGTTCCTAGAGTTGCAAGGATCAGGTCGAGCTTGAGGCTGTTCTGCTGAAGCTGTTTGCGGATATCGTCCTGCAGTGTTAGTGCGACTGTACGCTCGTTCTGCAGCTGGTTGACCTGCTCGTAGAGTTGCTGCAAGCGGATTGAAAGGTGGGCATTTCCCTTCGATAGCGAAACACGCGCGATCATGTTGCGCACCTGCACACCGATCTCATCGAGAGTAAAAGGCTTGGTGATGTAGTCGTATGCCCCAAGCCGGATCGCTTCAATCGCGGTCTCCAATGATGCATATCCCGTAATAATGGTGACAAGAGTATCGGAACTGCGGGTGTGTGCGGCCTTGAGCACGTCCATCCCACTACCCCCAGGGAGCTTGAGGTCGGTCAAAACCAGGTCGAAAGGATCATTTTCGGCTCCCAAGGCGCGCTCCGCTTCGGCGAGATTGCCGACGGTGCTCACCCTGACGCCGAGCCTGGAAATGAAATCCATCAATGTCACCCTCATGTCCTCATCATCATTAACAACCAAGACTCGAATCTTCTTCTCGCTCATAAAAGGACCTATCGGCAATGCATATTGGTCCATTAATAGGAGTGTCATTATTTTGTTGTAGGAATCTGTTGACAAATGTGAAATATGTGAGATATATAAAGTCCGCGTCAAATCTGGAATTATCTTGACCGACATCGCCTACATTTTGACGATCAGATAAGATTGACTCGCATCCAGTAGTAAGATTCCGTGCTCAAGTGTCATTGTTTGGTTGTTTTTTTGCTCGTTGGAGGCTGGAATGCGTAGATGCGGGACGGAAGATGTCAAGATTTTGGTCATCGATGATGAAGACTACATGCGCGAGATCGTGCGTCAGGCCCTTGAGAGGGCGGGGTTTATGGTTGAGGAGGCGGCCAACGGCGCCAACGCACTGGAGATGATGCGCAAGTATCCTTATGATGTGATCATCACCGACCTCAGACTTCCGGGAGTGCAGGGTGAAAAACTCCTTCAGGAGGCGCTGACCATTTTCCCTGAGACGATCGTGATCATCATGACCGGCTACGGTAACATCCAAACGGCCGTGGATGCGATTCGTGTTGGTGCCTATGATTATCTTCCCAAGCCGTTTCAGCTCGATGAGATGGTGATGCGTGTCGAGAAGGGGCTGCAGGACAGGCGCCTGAAGTCGGAAAACTCCCTATTCCGCTCTGAGCTTCAGGACAAGTTTCAGTTCACCAACCTGATCGGCAACAGTTCCGGCATGCAGCAGGTTTACCGCATGGTGGCAATGGTCGCCCAAAAGACCAGCACGATCCTGATCTCGGGAGAAACCGGCACGGGGAAGGAAGTCGTCGCGCGTGCGATCCATTACAATGGGCCCCGCAAGGATCAGCCTCTCGTCTGCGTCAACTGCTCGGCAATTCCGGCCAATCTCCTGGAAGATGAACTTTTCGGCCATGTGAAGGGGGCTTTCACGGGAGCGCATCAGCACCGGATCGGCCGTTTCGAGCATGCGAATCGCGGGACTTTGTTTCTGGACGAGGTAGGGAGCATGCCCCTCGATCTTCAGGTTAAGCTGCTCCGGGTTCTGCAGGAACGGGAATTCCAGAAGGTGGGGGGAAATACTCCAGTCAAGGTGGATGTGCGGATCATCGCGGCCACTAACGAGGATTTGATGGAGAAGGTACGCAACGGCGAGTTCCGTGAAGATCTATACTATCGTTTGAATGTGATTCCCGTCCATATCCTTCCACTTCGTCAGCGGCGTGAGGACGTTCCCCTCCTGGTTTCTCATTTCGTGAAGAAGTTTTGCGCCGAGCAGCGAGTTCCGATAAGGAGAGTCTCCCACGAAGCCATTAAGCATCTGTTGGCTTTCGACTGGCCTGGAAATGTACGCCAGCTGGAAAATGCGGTAGAGATGGCCGTGGCTCTTTCTGGAGATCGCGAACTTCTGGAGGAGACCGACTTTCCGGTCGTGGCCCAAACACCAAGCGAGGATGAGATATTCCGCAACATCGAGATTCCACAGGAGGGTGTCAACTTTAATACTCTGATCTCGGAACTCGAACGGCGCCTCATTCTGCAAAGCCTTCAGGCCACCGGCGGGAACAAGAAGCGCGCAGCCTCTCTCCTGCAACTCAAGCGAACAACCTTCGTGGAGAAGCTCAAGCGGATGGGCTCGGAATCCGATCTCCTGCATTAAGGGTCTGTCACGAAATAAGTGGTGCACTTTGCTGCAGGCCCCCAGGCCCGCTGGCTAGGCGCGAGCGACGAGCATACCCGCTGCGGTATGTAAGGAGCGAGCAACGACGCCAGAAGGCCTGCGGGCCGCAGCCCGAAGGGGCGCGGCGGCGGGCGGGCATCTGCGGCGTTGCCGCTCCTCGACGATGCACACCGGCATCGCCTGCGTCGCGGCGCCTTGCATCTGCCCACCCGGCGCTCGCGTCAAAGTGCGCCACTTATTTCGTGACAGGCCCTAAGTTCCCCAACCATTCTTCCAGCCATGAAACACGCGAAAGACAAAGATAGTGTGTTTTGCGTCTTTCGGGTGTTTCACAATCATCAGCATTGGCTGCGGCAGTACCGCTCGAAGCCTTTTCTGGTTTCTCCCTGGATCGCGAATCCGACCCTACATTTGTTTTCGACGTATGCTTCCGCGGGTTTATCCTAATTACTGGGGGAATGCAGCTGATGGATAGAGAACTTCGCTCGCTTCGCTCGCAAACTTCAGGGGTCGAGGAGCCAAGGGGTAAAGGGAAAAACCAGTTTCTGGCCCTTTATCCCCGTGTCCCTTGGCCCCTTTATGCATTTTCCATATTTCATTTGCTCTCAAGTTATGTGTGATTTCCGGAACGTGAGATTAGGTTTATCTTTAAGGCTCCATCTTGTCGTGTTCCTTTGCCTCGCGGCAGCCTCATCCCTGGCGCTTTGGGGAGGTCCGTCGCAAGTTGGGAGCGTAGCGGCGCGCGCTCAGGATTTCCGTGTCGACATCAAGGTCGAACTCGTCAGTCTTTTTGCCACCGTTCACGATCGCAAAGGAAAGGTGGTCACCGGCCTCCACCAGGACGACTTCGTCATCTATGACAACGATACCCCCCAGCCTATCAGCCAGTTCAGCCGGGAGTACATGCCGTTGAGCATCGTAATCCTTCTCGATACCAGCAGCAGCATGGCAGGCAAGAAACTGAACAATGCCAAGGGATCCCTCGGCCAACTCTTGAAACGTCTCAACAAGGGCGATGAAGCAATGTTGATGACATTCGACGCCCGGCCTCTGGTGGTTCAGAGTTTCACCCAGGATCTGGACCGGATCAAGCGAGCGATTCGACGATTGGAAGGTAACGGGTCGACAGCGCTCTACGATGCGATCCTGATGGGACTGAAGGAATCGGAATCCGCGCAAAACCGCCGTCGCGTTCTCCTGCTGTTGAGCGACGGTGTCAACACCTATGGCACTGCCGAACTAAAGGGGACGATCTCGCAGCTGCGGCGCAGCGCGGCGGAGTTGTTTGCCATTGGTCTCGAAACCGATCTGCTGGAGGAAATGCAGTACAAGCCAATCACGGAGACCGTTCTGGATCAGCTCACCAGCTCGGCTGGAGGTGAGTCATTCATCGTGGCAGAGTCGAAGGAACTAGGCAAAGTCTGTGACGAGATCTCGGAACGGATGCACAACCAGTACACTTTTGCCTATTACCCGCCGAAGACGAATGATGGCCAGTGGCGCAGCATCCGAATCGAGACCAAGGTTTCAGGATACACCGTAGTGGCGTCGAAGACCGGCTACTACCCTGCTACGGATGTTCTCCGCTGAACAAACCCCCGATGAGTCATGAGTAATTAGCCCGTTATGCGCCGCGCAACGAGAGTTTTGTTCTCGTAAGAAGCCGGGAGCCGGAAGCAAGAAGCCAGAATCTCCGCATCGATCTCTAAGCAGCCGGCGAGCGCAAGCACTGCGCCGATCCTTCTGGCCCCTGGCTTCTGGCTTCCATATCCCGTCGCTTCCTGGCGGGATATCAAGGGCGAAGCCCTTGCCTGGTACTAATAGAGATGATGTTGAGATGGTGAATCATCACCCAGTACTTCGCACTCGTATTTCAGTCCTCGAGGTAGGTGTAGGCATCCAGAGTAGACTGGTAGAGATCGATGAGTAAATTGCCTTCTTCGGCGGTGAATTTGCCTTGTCCTTCCGACGTTATAACCATTTGCCGGAAGCTTTCGACGAGGCTTGGCGCATCATATCCAGCGCCGGCAAGCACCTGGGCGAGGTTTTGCCCACGCACCACCTTGTCGAGATGAGCCCTGCCCGCATCGTCGACGAGAAAATGCGCCTCGTTGGCCGATCCGAGCAAGTTGTGGTTCATGCCGAGCGACTCCTGGTATGCCCCCACCAGTGGAATTGCCAGGTAATAGGAGTCGTTGATGTTGCCGTGCAGTTCGAGAGCCTGCTTGACATCCCGGAGGTCGACAAATTTGTCGATCTGCCCGTCGGAGTCGCAAGTGATGTCGCAGAGCGTGGCGCGTTCGGTCGGCTCTTCAGTCAGCCGCGTCACCGGGATGATGGGAAACAGCTGATCCAGGGCCCATGCGTCGGGTGTGGACTGAAAGACAGAAAAATTGCAGATGTATTTGCTGGCGAGTATGTTCTCGAGGTCGGTAAACTCCTCGGGCCGTTCCTTCAGAAGATGCGAAAACTTGATGGCCTTGCGGCAGATTTCCCAGAACAGCCATTCGCCGTGGGCTCGGTTTTGAAGGTTGAGATAGCCAAGATTGAAGAGCGACTGCAGTTCCTCACGGTGCTGCAGGGCATCATGATAATACTCGCGGAAGTTTTTTTGGTTGATGTCCTTGTGGAGGTCCATCATCTCCAGGACCACCTCGGAATCAATCTTTGACAGGTCGACCTCGGGTCCTCCCAAACCCGGATTGAGCGTCCGGATCACATTGGTAATGAAGGTTGCATGGTGCGCGGCAACCGCGCGGCCGCTTTCGGTTACAATCGTCGGCGGCGGCACGTTTTCCGATTCGCAGATCTCATCAATCGTGTAAACGATGTCGTTGGCATATTCCTGAATGCTGTAGTTCACGCTGCAGTCCGACGCCGTGCGGCTGCCGTCGTAGTCGACCCCGAGTCCGCCGCCCACGTTAAGATATTCGACCGGGTACCCCATCTTATAAACCTTGGCGTACACGCGGGCGGCTTCTTTGATCGCGCTCTTGATCCTGCGCACATCGGTGATCTGTGAGCCGATGTGAAAATGAAGCATCTTGAGCTGCCGCGCCATCTGAGAATCGGTGGCGGATTTCAGACAATCCAGCAGTTGTATCGTGTTGATGCCGAACTTGGAGGTTTCACCCCCGGATTCCTCCCATTTCCCTGCCCCGCGCGAAGAAATTCGCACCCTGACACCAAGAGCCGGCTTGGCCTGGAGGGCCGTGGAGACCTCCGCGATCTTCTTGAGATCGGAGACTTCCTCAATCACAATGATCGAGTTCTTGCCGATCTTGGCCGCCTTAATCGCCCATTCCAGATAGCGCCGATCCTTGACTCCGTTGCAGATCAAAAGAGCGTTGGGATGAATCGTTAGAGTGAGCGCCGCAGCCAGTTCGGCTTTCGTGCCGACTTCCAGCCCATACTCATATCGGTGTCCGGCAGACATCAGGCGTTCCACCACGCTTCGCTTCTGATTCACTTTCATCGGGAAAACCCCGCGGTGGCGCGCGCCGTAGCCGTATTCCGCGATCGAGTTGCGGAACGCTTCATGAAATTCTTTGATCTGTGTGTCGAGGATTTGAGGAAATCGGAGCAGGAGGGGAGGAGCGACCCGGCGTTGCTGGAGGGTGTTGATGAGAGAAATCACTTCAACCCCCATGAGGGGATTGCGCGTGGGGTGGACCGTAAGACATCCCTGCTCACTCACCCCGAAGTATCCTGCTCCCCAGTTTTCCAGCCCATAGATCCGATGCGGTATTTCGCTCGGCGATAGTCGCAGACTCTGGGTTAGTTCTCTCATGGCTCAGGCCACCTCATCGCGCGGAGGACAGCATCAAAAACTGGAAACCAGGCAAGTAATAGCGGTGAAACTTACCATTCGCAAGAGGCAAAATCAACAGCGGATCACTACTCAGGGTTTGTGCGAGCCAATTTTCTGATTTTGGATTGGAGATCGCGGATTTTGGATCGGGTGCCCAAGGCATCAGCCCTTCAAATCCGAAATCCAAAATCGCAATCTAGGATTTCACCCGCTCCAGGTACTTGCCTTCGTTCGTATCTACGCGAATGACTTCCCCTTCATTTACGAAAGGGGGAACCTGGATGACCAGACCGGTCTCGAGCGTGGCCGGTTTATTCACATTGCTGACGGTCGCGCCGCGCAGCGCAGGTTCGGTGGAAATAACTTTGAGTTCCACCGACGGCGGCAATTCAATACCGATCGGTTTGCCCTCATAGAACTCCACCTGGATCTTAATGTTCGGCATCAGATATGGGACTGAGTCTTCCAACAACTCCATCGGGAGATGGATCTGGTCGAAGGACGCGGTATTCATGAAGTAGTAGTCTGTGCCGTCCGTGTAGAGATATTCCATCTCGTGGGTTTCCAGGTAAGCCTGATCGACGCGATCCTCAGAGCGGAAGCGGTGTTCGATGATGGAACCGGTCTTCACCGACTTCAGCTTGGTCTGAACCATTCCTCGCCAGTTTCCAGGCGTGATGTGCTGGAAAGAGAAGACACGATACAGCTCATTGTTCAGTTTTATGGTCATTCCGCGTTTGATCTGGGTTGCAGCAATCATGAAAAAGCCTCAAATGGTTTGAGAAATAACAATGTTACTCGACTCGAGGTTTCTCATCAAGATCCGCGGCGGGCGCACATCCCGATGACCGGCAACGATAGTGCCATGAAAACTCAAACTAGGAGCCCGTCCGAGAATTAGGAGGGGCCGCGTTCCGAGCGCCGCGGGGGCAGATGCAAGGCGGCGCGACGCAGGCGATGTCTCGGTACATCGTCCAGGAGCGCCCCCGGAACCCGAAGGGCGCATGGGGATTGCAGGCGATCTCTGCGTTGCTCGTCGTCAACGATGTGCACCGACATCGCCGCCTCCTCCTCGCGCCTTGAGCTCGCCTCGCAAGCCCCATGCGCGCGGCCCCTCCTAATTCTCGGACGGGCTCCTAATCCTCACCGCCGATTGACGGGAAAGGTGCATCCCGTCTCCTTATCCGCTCGCGCAGCACCTCGATCACAGGCGGGAGGATGGATACGAAGATGACGATGGCAATCACAACATGAATGTGCTTATCGACGTTGGGAATCGCCGAGGACAGGAAATAGCCCACCAGCAGCATGCTCCACACCCAGAGAATCCCGCCCACTACGTCAAAAGCAAAAAAGCGGCGATAGCTCATCTTGGCGGCGCCGGCGACCGGCGAGGCAAATGTGCGCACTATGGGGACGAACCGCGCCAGAATGATTGTTTTGGCGCCGTGTTTATCATAAAAATAATGCGCCCGTTGCAGGTGCTTCTTTCTGAAAAAGAAAGAATCGTCGCGTCGGTAAAGTGCCTGGCCTGCGCGCCGGCCGATCCAATAGCCGAGCTGGTCTCCCGCGATGGCGCAGAACGGAACCAGGGCGAGCAGCCATGCCAGTTCGAGATGCCCCATGGCGGCGAACACACCCGCCGTCACCAGCAGTGAATCACCGGGGAGAAAAAAACCTACGAACAACCCGGTCTCCACAAAAACGATCGTGCAAACCAAAAACGCACCTCCCCATTGGACGATGCCCTGCACGTCCGTCAGGAAGTGGTAGGCGCTGCGAATGAATTCCAGCATAGGGTCCTTATTTAGAAAACGCAAATAGTCGCTGCATGACCCGATGCGGAGAATTCGGAGGCCGCTATTCACAGGTCGGCAGGTTTATTGCCAGGACGCCAAAACGCCAAGAAACCGTGAAAACCGACATTCTATGGCGTCTTGGCGTTGATCCTGTTGCTCCGCGATTTAAGCGAGTGACGATCAGTCCGCGGCTGCTCAGATCTCGAGAATCTCCGCCTCTTTCTTCTTCTGCAAGGCGTCAACGCGGGCAATGAATTCGTTGGTTAGGTCCTGAACCTTCTTGAGCCCCTCCTTCTCCTCATCCTCGGAAATGACCTTGTCTTTGAGCTGGACCTTAAGTTGGTCGTTGGCCTCGTGCCTTACCTGTCGGATGGCGACACGATGTTGCTCCGCCATATGCCCAACGGTTTTCGCCAACTGCCTGCGACGTTCTTCCGTGAGCGAGGGGATAGGAAGCCGAACCACCTTGCCGTCATTGGTGGGATTCAGCCCCAGATCCGAGGCTAGGATGGCTTTTTCTATGCTCGAGATCGTTGACGGATCCCATGGTTGAATTACGATCAATGTGGGATCCGGCGTCGACAGCGAGGCCATCTGGTTAAGAGGGGTGAGTGAGCCGTAGTAGTTCGCGTTGATATGATCCAGAATGCTGATGGAGGCCCGACCGGTTCGGATGGCAGCCAAGCCATGCTGCATCCCTTCGATAGACTTCTCCATCCGTTTTCGCGCCGTTTCGAGTATCTGTCGGATCATCAGACGATCTCCTTATGGAATAGACCGGGATGTTTCGGACCGGGCAGAGAAGATCTACGTGCGGACAGTAGAGCCTACTCTGGCACCCAGAACAACGTCCCTGATATTACCATGACGGAGCAGATTGAAAACCACTATGGGAAGATTGTTTTCCATACACAGGGAGATGGCGGTCGTGTCCATGACCCTGAGGCCTTTTTCCAAAACCTCCAAATAGGTCAGGTTCTCGATCAATTTGGCCGAAGGGTTTGACATGGGGTCGGCATCATAGATGCCGTCTACCTTGGTGGCTTTGAGGATCGCCTCGGCACCGATCTCGATGGCACGCAAAGCGGCTGCGGTGTCGGTGGAAAAGTACGGGTTCCCTGTGCCGGCGGCAAAGATGACCACCCGGCCCTTCTCCAAATGGCGGATGGCTCTGCGCCGGATGTAAGGCTCTGCAACCGTCCTCATTTCGATCGCGGACTGAACGCGGGTGAATACGCCTCGCTTCTCGAGGGCATTTTGCAGCGCCAAGGCATTGATGACCGTGGCCAGCATCCCCATGTAATCGCCCTGGACACGATCCATGCCCGCCGCGCTTACCGAGATGCCGCGGATGATATTGCCGCCTCCCACCGTAGCGGCCACTTGAACGCCTATGCCGTGGATTTCTTCGATCTCACCTGCAATCCGATCAGCCATGTGCGGGTCAACGCCGTATCCTTGCCCTCCCATGAGCGCCTCGCCGCTGAGCTTCAGCAAGACCCTATGATATCGGGGTGTGCGCTGACCTTCCTCCATAAGCCCTCCCGCGCAGCCTGGCGCCATGACTACTATTCGCCGAGGCGGTAGCGAACGAAGCGGCGCACCTGGATGTTCTCGCCAATCTTCTGGACGTGACTTGCAATGTGATCCTTGACCGAGATACTCGGTTCCTTGACGAAAGGCTGTTCCAACAGGCAGGCCTCGGCATAGAACTTCGCCAGGCGACCCTCGACGATCTTGTCGAGAACGTTGTCCGGTTTCCCGGTTGTGCGAGCCTGCTCCCTGAAAATCTCCCGTTCCTTGGCCAGTACATCCTCGGTTACGTCTTCCTTTCGGATGAAGCGGGGATCGCTCGCCACGACCTGCATGGCAATGTCGTGGATCAGGGTCTGGAAATCGGCGTTGCGGGCAACGAAATCGCTCTCGCAATTCACTTCCACCATCACGCCAATCTTTCCGTTGTGCACATAGCAGCCGATCGATCCTTCCTTGGTTTCCCGACTGGCTTTCCTTGCCGACGCGGAAAGTCCCTTTTTGCGCAGGATCGTGACGGCGGCTTCCAGATCACCGTTAGCTTCCTGAAGCGCATTCTTGCATTCCATGAAGCCAACTCCGGTCTTCTCCCGAAGCGTCTTGACAACATCTGCTGTGATGTTCATTCCCTACCTCCAAAATCTGTTTTGTGCGTGGCCGCACTCAGGGCTCGTGCGAGAATTACTTGGCATTTTGGCGCGAGCGCCAGGCGGGCAGATGCAAGGCGCCGCGACGCAGGCGATGCCGCTGTGCATCGTCGAGGAGCGGCAACGCAGCAGATGCCCGCCCGCCGCCGCGCCCCTTCGGGCTGCGGCCCGCAGGCCCTCTGACTGCGTTGCTCGCTCCTTACATACCGCACCGGGTATGCTCGTCGCTCGCGCCTTGCCAGCGGGCCTGGGGGCCAGCAGCAAAATGCCAAGTAATTCTCGCACGAGCCCTTAGGCGCCGCGCAGTCCGACAAAACTCCCTGCTGCGCTGCCGGCCCCAGGCCAGGGGGCCGCCTCAGAAGGTGTGTGATGTGAAAATGACGCGAAGTCAATAACCGCTGACCGCCTGAGGCCCTAGGTCTCCTGCTCACCGGCAGTCGGGTCAGTCTCATCGACCGTCGGATTCACGGGCTGTTTTGGCTCGGCATCCTCAGGCGCGGCCGCGACAGGCGCGGCCGCGACAGGCGCGACCGGCAACGCCGGCTCAGCAGGCGCGGCAGGCGCGGCCTGCGATTCAGTTGCGGACGGCTCAGCGAAGTCAACAGGTGCTATCGGCTCGGGCTTCTTGGGCCGGGCCTTGCGCTGGAGTGTCTTCTTAAACGTGGTCTTTGGCTTGCCGCCGGTCTCAACCTGAGCTACGGCACCCTCACCCGGTGCTGATGCAGCTTCACCGGTTTGCTTCCCCTCGGCTGCCCGGCGCGCGGCCTCCGCCGCGGCTGCTCGAGCCGCGGTCTCCCGTGCCGCTGCTGCTTGCTGGGCCTGAATCTGTCGCTGTTTCTCCAGCTGCTCCGCCAATTCCTTCTGCTGAGCCTCGAAAACGGCCCGGCCATCAAGATAGGCTTGCGAGATGGTAGCAGTAATCAAGCGGATGGCGCGGAGAGCATCGTCATTGCCTGGGATAATGTAGTCAATCTCATCGGGATCGCAGTTGGTATCCGCCACACCCACAATCGGGATCCCCAGCTTGCGCGCCTCCTGGACGGCGATCGATTCTTTCTTGGTGTCAATGACGAAAAGAGCCTCCGGCAGCTGGGCCATTTCTTTAATACCCGAAAGGTTTTTCTCCAGTTTCTTCCGTTCGCGCTCTAGACGGGCCACTTCCTTCTTGGAAAGGAGATCGTACTGCCCGTTGGCCTGCATTGCTTCCAACTCCCGAAACCGCTTGATGCTTTTCTGGATGGTTGCAAAGTTGGTGAGCAGTCCGCCTAGCCAGCGCTGATTTACGTAATACATCCCGCAGCGCTGTGATTCCTCCTGAATGACATCCTGCGCCTGGCGCTTCGTGCCCAGAAATAGAATTGACTTGCCCTGGGAGCCGAGGTCGAAGACGAACTGGACGGCGTTCTTGAACAGCCTCAGGCTCTTCTGCAGATCGATGATATAGATGCCGTTTCTTTCCCCGAAAATGAATTCCTTCATTTTCGGGTTCCAGCGCTTTGTCTGGTGGCCGAAATGAACGCCGGCCTCTAGCAGCTGCTTCATGCTAATCGAAACCAAATAGAACCTCCCTCAGGTTACCGCTTGGAGAACTGGAACCGCTTGCGGGCTCCTTTTTGACCGTATTTTTTGCGTTCCTTGATGCGGGAATCGCGCGTCAGCATTCCGGCCCGCTTTAGCTTGGGGCGCAGCTCGCTGTTGAATTCCAGCAGCGCTTTGGCAATTCCGAGCCGTATGGCTCCAGCCTGCCCGGAAATCCCGCCCCCATCAACCTTGATCTTGAGGTCGAATTTCCCCACGCAGTCGGTGACGGTGAGGGGAGAGCGAATGACCGTCCGCTGAGTCTCGCTGCGGAAATAATCAGCCAACTCTCGCCTGTTCACCTTAATATCGCCGATTCCCGGTATCAGATAGACCCGAGCGGTGGAACTCTTCCTTTTTCCGGTCCCGTAAAATTGAACTGTCGCCAAACTCGAACTCCTTGCCTTAGATAGAAACTAACCCTTCCTCATCATAAGAGAATTCTTCAAAGCGCAAGCGCCTTGGGCTGCTGGGCCTGATGAGGATGGTGTGGACCACGATAGACTTTGAGCTTCTTTCGCATCGCCCTGCCAAGCTTGGTCTTGGGCAGCATGCCGAATATGGCTTCCTGCACTACCCACTCAGGACGCCGCGCCATGAGCACGCCGGCTGCCACCTCACGCAATCCGCCTGGATGTCCCGTGTGGTGACGATAAATCTTGTCGGTGAGCTTCTTCCCTGTCAGCCGGATTTTGTCGGCGTTGACAACGATGACATGATCGCCAGTATCCAAGAAAGGTGTGAACACCGCCTTGTCTTTTCCTGTTAGCAGGTTAGCCACACGGGTGGCAAGCCGGCCAAGGATTTGGCCCTCGGCGTCAACCACGTGCCACTGCTTCTGCATTTCCTTTTCGCCGGGTATATAACTCTTCATCATTTGCTCCATAGAATATCCGCAGTGCAGCACAATCTTTTAGGCTAGCCAACAGAAGCTCAACTGTCAAGAGAATTTGGCCGAACTTTTGGAGCGGATACTCTGCTTGGAAAGAACGGTGCCGAGGGGCATCACCTGTGACCTGGTTTTTTCCTCCAGGGCGGCTAGCAAGATGCAGACAGAGAAACCCCGACAAGTTATCATCTTACCATGCACCATGCCTCGCGTGAACCCCCCTGTTCGCGAGAATCAGCCGCACGCCAAAAACGGTGCTTTGCGTTCGGCGGCTTTCCACGTGCTGGATTCCAACCCATGGGATAAAAGCGGGAACGTGTCAGGTGCTTTCATGTCGCTGGAACCTGCTTTTTGGGGAAATCTGTGATCGGGGTCCTCGATTTACAGAGGGTCCTGAAATAAGCGGACGGTTGCGGAAACTACATGTGCGAGCCGCAGTCGTACATCTCCAGAAAAAAAGATGAACGTTCTCTTGCGGAGTGAACGATAAGAGAGTTTGAGACGGAACGGCCGTGCCGAAAGCATCGGACCACTGAAAGTCGAACTCCTTGATCACATGCCGTTTCCCGATGTTTGAAGTTGCTGTTAAGAACGTCCCCCTGGAAGGCTTTTCCATATGACCCTGTGACGGAAATTCTGACATCTCATGGCACGAACCCTATTTAATCGATCGAAACAAGTCGTCGGCCTGGATATCGGATCCAGCTGCGTCAAGGCGGCCCAGTTGCGTCCCTTGCGTAAGGGTGGATTTGAACTGTTAAGCCTTGGCATGGAGCAGCTCTCACCCGATTGCATTGTAGACGGCGTGGTTATTTCCAAAATTCCCGTAGCGGATGCCATCAACCGGATCTTTAATCAGCAGGCAATTAAAAACCGCCGGGTTGCCACCTCGGTCTCGGGGCATTCGGTCATCGTCAAGAAGATTGCTCTCCCCATCCAGAGCGAAGAGGATTTGGCCGAATCAATCCGGTGGGAAGCGGAACAATACATCCCCTTTGATATCGCCGATGTGAATTTGGATTACCAGGTGCTGGGGGAAAACTCGAC
>JBEKYG010000038.1:0-13482 GCA_049511215.1 Acidobacteriota bacterium
AGCGCCGCGGGGGCAGATGCAAGGCGGCGCGACGCAGGCGATGTCTTGGTACATCGTCGAGGAGCGCCAACGCCGCAGATGCCCCCGCGCCGCCGGAACCCGAAGGGCGCATGGGGATTGCGGGCGATCTCCGCGTTGCTCGTCGTCAACGATGTGCACGGACATCGCCGCCTCCTCCTCGCGCCTTGAGCTCGCCTCGCAAGCCCCATGCGCGCGACCCCTCCTAATTCTCGGACGGGCTCCTAGATTTGCGCGAGAGACAAAAACCTCAACGCCAAGGCCGCGGAGAAAAACCGCATTTTCATTGCAGCCCCCCTGCGTTGAGAGTTTTCATGAGGCTAGCGCCCGGCGGGCAGGGGAAGGGCCGCGACAGCTTCAATCTCGCACAGAAGGTCTGGCCGGCACACGGCAGCATGAACCAGAGCGTTTGGCATCTCAGCGAGTCCCCGTTCACCTAGAATTCGCCTGAGGATCGGGGCATCATCCGCAAATTTGAGGTAGGTGACGGCCGAGAGCACGTTCTCGAATGAGGCGCTTTGCGCCGAGAGCAATGTCTCGACGTTCAGCAACATGCGCTCGACCTGGCCTCCAAAATCGCCTATGTGGGCGGTTCGCCCTTCCTCATCCACGCTGGCCGTGCCCGAGATGTAAAGAGCAACTTTGTTGCCCTCGACGACTCTGAGCCCGCGCGAGAAGTCGGATCCGTACGTGGTTGCTTCGTTCAGCGTGGGTGTTGTCATAGGGAAGGCTTCGAGAGGCCGGGGAGACCTGAGGGCACAGAAACTGAGCATGAGGTCGGCTTTCTCGGGGAAGGGAGAACCGTAGATGCCGGTGCTGGCAGGGAGCAGGGTCACATTTTGCCGGCGAAAGAACTCCCTGCGCGCCCGGTTAAATTCCGCGTAATCACGCTCCATCTCCCGCAGGTAAATCCAGGTCCGGACCACGTGCCGGAAGTCCATTCCTTCTTGCTTGAGCACTTCGTCTGCCAGACAAAACATGTCGTATGTCTGGTCAAAGGCGTTTCCGGGGGCGCCGCAAATGCTCCCGGCGTAGAGATATTTTTGCTCTCCCAACACAAAAGAGCGACCCGAAGCCGGAGCGGAAAAGCCTCGACCGTCCAACGATCCCCGGTGCGGAATGACAGCAACCGCGCTGATTACCAGGTCGACCTCGGCATCTAGCGGCGGCTGCTCAATGAAGCTCGAAGCCGGCAAGCGCCGATGAATGCCGGCAGCGGAATCAAAAATCCGCAGACGGGTTTTTTGGAATTGCTCAAAGTCCCTCTTGATGTCGCGGAAAAAGACGGTCTCATAGACAACCTGTTCCAGCGAGCCGTTTTCCCGACGCAGCAGAAAATCAAGCGCCTGATAGATCGAGGTGGTTTGTTGAGCAATATCCTCTTTCCGGCGGGGATCGGGACGGCAATGAACGAAGATCTCGCCGGCTTCCGAACCCGAGAAGCGGCGATAGATGAGGTTTGCGTCTTGGTCTCGCGGCGGTAGCATCATGCGTTGGGTCCCGATAAATCGTGCAACACTCCCAGGTATCATCGCAGAGATCGCAGGAAATTCTCGTGAATTTCTCTGCGGTCTCTTCGGTAATATCTTGGTTTGCTGCCCTGCTGTTATATTTCTCGCCCGATTGCCTGCGCGACAGGCTTAAGCTCGCTCATCATGGCTGCGAACTTGTCCGGTCTGAGAGACTGGTTGCCGTCGCTCAAGGCCTTGTCCGGATCTGCATGTACCTCGACGAGGAGGCCGTCAGCGCCGACTGCGACGGCAGCGCGGGCCAGAAGCGGGACCAGCCACCAGATTCCCGTGCCATGGCTGGGATCGACAATAACCGGCAAGTGGCTCAACTTCTTGAGAATGGGGACTGCGCTGAGGTCGAGCGTATTTCTGGTTATTGTCTCAAAAGTGCGGATGCCGCGTTCACACAATACAATTTGATCGTTGCCGCCGCTTGCGACGTATTCGGCGGCGAACAAAAACTCCTCGATGGTGGCGCTCAGGCCGCGCTTGAGCAACACCGGCAAGCGAAGCCTGCCGACCTCCTCGAGCAGAGTGTAGTTCTGCATGTTGCGCGAACCGATCTGGATCATGTCGGCATGTGCGCACACCGCTTCGAGATGGCGCGTATCCATAGCCTCAGTTACGATCGGAAGCCCCGTCTCCCGCCGAATGTCGGCGAGCAAATGCAGACCCTCTTCCCTGAGGCCGCGAAAACTATAGGGTGATGTGCGCGGCTTGAACGCGCCACCACGCAGGATTGTTGCACCAGCGCTCTTTATCGCCCACGCCACGGCACGAAGCTGGTCGACGTTCTCGACGGAGCATGGACCTGCCATCATGACCACTCTGCGCCCGCCGACCGCGACGTCGCCGACCCGCACGATGCTCCCCTCTGGTTTCCGGTCCCGTCCTACCAGCCTGAGGTCAGGAATCGATTTCAGCATCTCACTCTCGCTCAACACTCGGTCCGCAATCGGGAACGACAATACCCTGCATGGCACAGAGGGCTAACGGTTTTTAGACCTTACTTTTTAGCATGCAGCCCCGGCATCGTCAATGCGAATGCTAAGGGTCTGTCACAGAATAACGGGCCCACTTTGGCGCGAGCGCCGGGCGGGCAGATGCAAGGCGCCGCGACGCAGGCGATGTGCTGACATCGTCGAGGAGCGGCAACGCCGCAGATGCCCGCCCGCCGCCGCGCCCCTGCGGGCTGAGGCCCGCAGGCTCGCTGGCGTCGTTGCTCGCTCCTTACATACCACAGCGGGTATGCTCGTCGCCCGCGCCTTGTCAGCGGGCCTGGGGGCCTCAGCAAAGTGGGCCCGTTATTCTGTGACAGACCCTAAGTACTCGGGAACCTTGTCGGGCTGCTGAGAATAATAACCCGATCTTGCTCCCTTTGTTGCGGGAAGCTGCCTTTTTTCTTCATGCGATTCCAATCACTGACCGTTGGATCCTCGCCATTAAGAAAATCAAACGGGCTGAGACGCCAATCCTCGGCGCTCAGGATGGCCGGCATACTCCTGCCTGTTATTCCGGTGGGCTCTCCCAGCGCCTGAAAAGCTGGTGTGGGACTGAAAGCAGGTCCAGGGCTTTTCCCACCGAGTGATTGATAATGTCGTCTATGGTCTGGGGACGATGATAGAAGGCCGGGATAGGCGGCAGGATGATCGCACCAATCTCGGTAGCCAACACCATATTGCGCAGGTGGCCCAGGTGGAGCGGTGTTTCACGCACCAGGAGGATCAATCTGCGTCGCTCTTTGAGGTGGACATCGGCAGCGCGCGTCAGCAGGCTGCTTGCGTTTGAATGCGCAATCTCGCCGAGAGTACGCATACTGCAGGGCGCGATGATCATTCCATCTGTAGGAAACGAGCCACTGGAAATGCCGGCCGACAGATCATGGTTGTCATAGACCACATGCCCCAGCTCCAGGACATCCTTAGGGGACCATTCCGTTTCGAGGCGAATAGTCTGGTGTGCTGCCTCCGTCAGGACCAGATGAATCTCGGTATCTTGGGTGGAGCGGAGTGCCTCGAGCGTGCGAATGCCATAGATGGGCCCGCTCGATCCAGAAATGCCGACGACGATTCTTCGAGTAGATCCGGACATGTCAAACCCGCCCCGGATGGTGCGTTCAAGCTATATCACAACCTTGGGTCAGGTCGGAGGGAAATCGAGAAAAAATCTCGACGCCGTCGGCCACTCGTGGCTGCGCGCGCAAGTACCTAATAATACAGGTTCTTAAAGGACCCACGAATGACGCGAATGAACTGATTCGTGTCAATCGTGAGTCCTGGCTTTGGTTGCAGCCACCAGGATGCGCCATGACCTCTAGGAGCCCGTCCGAGAATTAGGAGGGGTCGCGCGCATGGGGCTTGCGAGGTGAGCTCAAGGCGCGAGGAGGAGGCGATGTCGGTGCACATCGTTGACGACGAGCAACGCAGAGTTCGCCTCGCAACCCCCATGCGCCCTTCGGGTTCCGGCGGCGCAGGGGCATCTGCGGCGTTGGCGCTCCTCGACGATGCACCGAGACATCGCCTGCGTCGCGCCGCCTGGCATCTGCCCCCGCGGCGCTCGGAACGCGGCCCCTCCTAATTCTCGGACGGGCTCCTAGACTGAGGGTTCCTAGTGATGCGGGATGCGTTCGGAGGACAGAGCCTTGTCCTTTGGGCTACTGAGATAGCCGCCAGCCTGGTCCTTCTGAACCCAGTTGATCACGAGCTCGTACCGGAGTCGGTTCTTGCCTACCAGAAACACCATCGGCTCGTTGACGTTTCGATCTTTCTTTTGAATCCGGTTGTCATCCACCATGATATCGACGGTGAAAGTGCCCTTCTTTGGGTCTGTCTTCCTCAGTGCAACCTGGATGTCTTCAACCTTTGTGATCTGGTCCTTTTTGGGAATGGTAAACTCGAAGTAGTTTCGCTCCCCCTTGCGGCGGAGAGCATCCAATTCGGAGGCGTTTTTGGCCACGGCTGCGCTCAATGTCTCACGGACGTCGACGAGTTGACGCTGGGTGCCTTCCAGATCCTTCCTGGTGTTCGCCAGATCGGACTTAACGGAACCGACATCGGTTTTGACCGTCCCGACTTCGGTCTTTACACCGCCGACCTCGGAGCTTACTTGGCCAATCTTGGAATCAGCATCGCTCTTGATGGCCTGCACTTCGGCAGAGTCAGCTTTGGTAGACAGAGCCTGGTTCAGTTCGGCCTTCGTCTTTTGACCCTCCATCTGAATCTGTTGGGCCGTTTTCTTGATTTCAGCTTTTGTGGAGCCGACCGCTTGTTGGGTCTCAGAAATCTCACCTTTGAGGGTCGAGATTCTGGCCTCCCCCGTCTTATCCAGGATGCGGATTTGCTCGGTGATTTGTGCCAGCTCGGCACGATTAGCCTGTTGAAACTTGTAGCTGTCATAGAGTAAAAAGCCGACTGCGATCAGGAGTACGAAGAGTAAAGCAGTTTTCAGTCCCTCCGGAAACAGGGATACGTTTGCCGCGGGCGGTTGCACAGGCTTACGGCCTGTCAGGAATGGTTCCTTGGACAAGTCATCCATAAATACCTCCAGAATATTGAAGGTGACCCAGCCAACTTATGTCATCAAAATGTTTTTGGCCCGGTGTCACAGAGTTAATGATGCACTCTGCCCAATATAAGTTCAATAAGCCGGGGCCCCGGACAGGCGAAATGTAGTTCAGAAACACCAAGAAATCGAAGACATTACATCAATTTCTTTGCGATATCGCAGGGCTTTGTGGTTTGATTTTGATAGAACTTTATTTCGATACCCGGAGGCGAATATGAATAGTGCCTGGTTGACGTCTCGTCGCGGGACCGCCCTTTCCGTAATGAGGATTGTGATAAGCTCTACATTCATGGCTCATGGTCTGCAAAAAACGCTGGGCTTACTGGGTGGGAAGCAAGTCCCGTTCCTGAGTTTGGTGGGTGTGGCCGGCTATATCGAGCTGATCGGGGGGATCCTGCTCTTGATTGGCCTCTTCACGCGCCCGGTGGCGTTCGTGCTGTGTGGTCTTATGGCCGTCGCCTACTTTATGCAACACGCCCCCAACGGTTTCTGGCCGATCGTGAATCATGGCGAGCTGGCGGTGCTGTACTGCTTCATTTTTCTCTATTTGTTTTTCAGCGGGGCAGGGCCATGGAGCCTTGATGCCGTCCTTCACGGCGGTGGTGGCAGGAATTGACTGTATCCTTGAACATACTTCTGATCCGGCCCAGGTCTGTCTATGCTGACGTGGTGGCCGGCATCCCGATTGGTCTCGCGCTTTTGGCCGCGATTGCCGAGGCCAAAGGACACCGCGTGGGCATCCTCGACATCGGCCTGACAGGGAATCCCGGCGACGCCCTGAAGAACGCTTTCGCATCCCAACATTATGACGTTGCCGGTCTGAGTTGCATGTCGGTCGAGTTCCTGGGAGGTGTGGAGACCGCTCAATCCATCCGGAAAATCTCGCCCTCAACTCACATTATCTTTGGCGGCCAGCACCCCACGATCATGCCGGAGCAGGCAATGAAGGCCGATTGCCTTGACTCGATCTGCCTGGGAGAAGGGGAAGATGTCTGGTCCGACTTTCTCGACCGGATTTCGGCGGGACAAGGGCTTGATGGAGTGCCGGGACTCTGGTTTCGACGGGACGCCGAAGTGTTGCGCAACCCGAAGCGCGATACCTACGTGGATGTGAATAGCCTCCCCATGCCGGCCTACCATCTGCTCGACATCGAGCGCTATTTCGACCTCGACTTCGTTCGTTTCCCCACTGTCGATCGGCGTGCGATTCAGATTTTCACCAGCCGGGGTTGTCCCTATCGCTGCATCTATTGTCATGATCTGTTCGGCAAGAAGTTTCGGGGTCGGAACCCGGACCTGGTTTGGCAGGAGATCAAGTTTTTACACGACACCTACGGCATCCGGGAGTTCATGGTCGAGGATGACATCTTCAACATGGATATCGGGAGGGCGAAGCGCATCTGCGACCTGGTGATTGCGGGCGGCCTTGATCTCGGGTTTCAGTTCGGCAACGGCGTGCGCCTTGAGCGTTTTGATGAGGAGCTGATGAGGAAGCTGGCTCAAGCGGGCACCCATCACATGGCGATTGCGATTGAATCCGCCAGCGACCGCATTCAGAAGCTGATCCGCAAGAATTTGAAGCTGGCCCGGGCCAACGAAGTGCTCGGCTGGGCCCGCCGCTACGGCATCGAAACATTTGGGTTCTTTATGCTCGGGTTCCCGGGTGAGACCGTGGCGGAAATCAACCAAACCATCCGCTATGCCTGTAAGTCCCATTTTGGCGAGGCTTTGTTTTCGATCGCGACCCCCTACGCGGGCACGGAGCTGAACGACGCCGTGCGTGCTTCAGGCAGCTATGAGGGAGGAAACGGCCTTCATGACGAGTGGGAAGGCTTGGTCTGGATCAAATCTCAGGAGTGGGACCACAGAAAGCTGAGATGGCTGCAAAGAAAGGCTTACTTCCTGTTCTTCCTGACGCATCTCCGCTTTGCCCGCATCCTGATCAAAATGAGAAGTCCGAGGATGTTCCGCCGCTATTGGGCGGCATTTGCTCGCAATTTCGTACCCTCTTATCAATCCCAGCGCTCCCGCGTGAATTGACTAGGAGCCCGTCCGAGAATTAGGAGGGGCCGCGTTCCGAGCGCCGCGGGGGTAGATTCAAGGCAGCGCGACGCAGGCGATGTCTCGGTACATCGTCGAGGAGCGCCAACGCCGCGGATGCCCCCGCGCCACCGGAACCCGAAGGGCGCATGGGGGTTGCGAGGCGATCTCTGCGTTGCTCGTCGTCAACGATGTACACCGACATCGCCTTCTCCTCGCGCCTTGAGCTCGCCTCCCAAGCCCCATGCGCGCGACCCCTCCTAATTCTCGGACGGGCTACTAGGCCGGATTAAGAATTCCCAACGTTGAAATTGACATTCCAGAGGATAGAAAATATTATAGACCCCGTGTTTGTGCATCCTGTAGCCGGATTCTTCGGGTGACGGCCGCCAGAGTGACAAATGGCGGCTTTTTCATTTGAAGGGTCAAGGATAGGACACGATATTGCTGTGAAAAGAAAAGCTAAGGAGCAGGGTTCCCATGGAAAAGGAAATTGGGAAAGTAAAGTGGTTCAACAACGCAAAAGGATATGGCTTTATTGAAAGAGCTACCGGTGGTGATGTTTTTGTACACCACTCAGCAATCCAGATGAATGGCTTTCGTACTTTGACGGAAGGAGATGCGGTGGCCTTCAACGTGACCCGCGGCCCCAAGGGTCTCCAGGCCGAAAACGTTACCAAAGCCGAATAATAGCGAGCAGGACGATACGATTGCCCCTCCAGCCGATCATCGCGGAGGGGCATTTTTTTGCCCCAAGGAAATTCGTTATCAGGAAGCTGTGAAAAATTCGGTCTACACCCTTTACCACCAAGACTCGAAGACTCAAAGAATCCAAGACTTCTCAAAAAAACTTAAATTGATTTGTCAGAGTCTTTGAGCCTTTGAGTCTTGGAGGTAGATTTTGGATGCGGCTCTGCCGCCTCATAATCTTCGCAAATGGGACATCACCCTATTTGAGGATCATCGCACGCCGGCTGATCGATCAGCGCTGCCGCATGCCTTCGCGCGGGCTGAAGACGGGGTCGGGCTTGAAATAGTAACCCTTCCGATAAATGAGCTTGGTTGACGGCTGCAGGTATTCGACCGTTATGCGATGATAGGAGTTGGGGGGCTTGATCGCCTCAGAAACATAAGTGAGGTAATACTGGTTTTTCAGCTCCTGGGCTACTTGTTTGTAAACACCGCTGATCTGGTTGTAATCGACCGGGAAGTAGCAGCGGCCGCCGGTCTTTTCTGCCAGATCGTTCATCTGGGCTTCCTTTTTCTCGAAAAACTCGTCGATGTAGTTACCGTCGCCGAAAAGGCGTTGATAGATGTCATTGAGGATCACTACACGCCGTTGCGTTCGCGCCGCCTCTCGCACCATCACGGTCTTTGAGACAATGTACAGGGTTGCCTGGGATTGAATGATGGCCCGCACCGCGTCCTGATACCCGATCAAGCTCTGATTGTTGAGGAAGTCGGTCAAAAGGATGATGGCTTTGCGCCCTTCAATGTTTTTGAGCTGTTCCTGTGCGGCCTCAAACATCGCATCGTAAAGATCGGTGCGCAGACCAAGCTGGACTTTGCCCAGTGACTTACGGACCTGCCTGGTGTCTTCCGTCCAATTCATCGTGAGTTGAACGTCGTCGGCAAAGGTGATGACCGATACGCGATCCCCTCTGGAAAGCGCCTCCGCAAAGCCCTCGGCTGCTTCCCTGATCTGTTTCCACTCTTTCTCGACCGTGCCGCTGGCGTCGAGCAGAAGAACGATCGAAACCGGGTTGGTGTCCAGGCCGAAGCTGCTAATCTGCTGTGGCTCGCCATCTTCATAGATGCGGAAGTCGTTGCGGCGCATGTCCGTGGCGGGTGCGTTATTTTCCCCAAAGACGGTGATAGGGACTTTTACGAGGTCAGTGGAGACTGCGAAAGTGGGGATGTTCTGCTGGGACTGTGCCTGTAGGTAGGCCGCAACTGAGAGGCAACTCGCCAGGAGAACTATTAGAAGTACGCGCATTCGTGAGCCCCTCAGCATCGAAGGCCACCCGCCTTGCTTCTTATTCTATCACGAAGCCGAGCCTTGACTACTATAAGCTTCACTGCGGTTCAGACACTATAAAAAAAACCAGGCAGGAAGACCACGGCGTGGTCTGCGGCCACAACCAAAGAAAAATCTTAGCTTGTGGCTGCGCCGGCCGCGACCTGTTGTTCGTAACTGTGCTTTTTTCCACTGGCCGCTTCGCAGATCATCGGATGACTGACACGGTTGCGACTGGTTCACTGGGCTGCTGTTTGTTTTTATTGACAGCAAAGGACTTCCTGGAGTTTAATGACATTGATCGACCTGGAGGATCTCCCGAAGATTCGGACCTTTCCTTGTGTTTCGCCATCTTCAGTGAACCTTTCCGGGCGACGATTCGTATCTCGATCTGTGATTGTTCAAATAGCGGTATAGAGAAACAGCAAGGGCTACAACGCCAAGGAGGCATCCTATGAACCGCCGTCGTTTTGTTGTGACATCAACACTCTCAATGCTGGCCATAACCGTCGCGGTTGCCGGCCTGGCATTTTATTCAAACTTTGCCGCCAAGGCATTTCATTCATCCTTGCCCACTGCCATTTCTTATCTCCCTGCCGACACTCAAGCGGTTTTCGGGATGAACGTGCACAAATTCCTCATCTCGCCCGCGTACGCCCAGCTCATGGCGAAGAGCGGCCCCGAGATCGGCGCCAAACTTGCCGAGTTTACCGCCATGACTGGTGTGGATCCGAGCAGTGATCTCACCTACATCATCGCGGCCGCCAGGGCGACACAGCAGAAGGACTCGGGGGTTGTGATTGCTTCCGGGAACTTCAATCAGGCAAAGATCACAGCTTTCATTGACAGCCACGAGACCCCAATTCCGGTGTCCTACAGTGGCGTTACCGTGCTGATGCGCCCCGAAACAAGCGCAAACGGGGCTAAGCTGGAGAAGGGCGTTGCTTTCCTCGACCAGTATAATATCGCCCTCGGGGATCTCGACTCACTTAAGGCTGTTATCGACGCCAAGCAGGCTCCCGGAATCAGCAACAACACGACCCTTCCAGCCATGGTGGCAAACTTGGATCCGGCGGAGATGTTCTGGTTTGCAGGCGATGCCTCGGTTTTGTCGAAGGTGCCTCAAAATACGCCCATGTTGCCGTCTCTGTCTGCCATCCAGAGCGTTTTTGGAACGCTCGACTTTTCGACGCCGGATGCCGGCGTGACAATTACCCTATCAGGACACGTAACCGTGACTGCGAAAGATCCCAAGGCGGCAAGTCAGTTGGGCGATTTCGCGCGCGGCCTCGTTGCATTGGGGAGTCTGGCAGGCGGGCAGAACCCGGATCTGGCTGCGTTGATCGCGGGGGTGACAATTACGCCGAAAGACAATCAGCTCGACATCACCCTCAGTATTCCGTTTAACCTGTTGCAGAAACTTGAAGGTGCGAAGGGCAAATTTGGAGTTGATGCCCCTCTGCCCATCAAATAGATCCGTTCACACTCGACAGGTAAGGCCGTAAAGGCAACACATAGCCACGACGCCGCGAGACTCCAGATTCGCGGCATTGTGGCTATGTTGCTTTGTGCCTCCCTTACAGCCTGGTTTCTTCGAAAGTCTTGCGGACTGAGGCAACCGTCTTCTGCAGCATAGCCCGCTCATCTTCAGTGTCTGAGTCGCAGTTGTCGTCCCCTGTGGCCTAGGAAGCCGACGGTCTGGCGTCGTATACTGGTGTGTGGATCGTCTGAGCGACCCTTAGGGCTCGCGCAAGAATAACTTGGCATTTTGGTTGCGGCCCGAGGCGTAACTATAACACTATGGCCACCGTGCCCAGACCGGCTCCAATGTTCCGCGCCCTGGGGAGCCGCAACCCTGCGGGGCGCGGCGGCGGGCGGGCATCCGCGGCGTTGGCGCTCCTCGGCGATGTCACCACATCGCCTGCGTCGCGGCGCCTTGCATCTGCCCGCCCGGCGCTCGCGCCAAAATGCCAACTTATTCTTGCGCGAACCCTTAGGAGCTGAGGTGAGCACATTGGGGGAGGAACCGTTGACAAAGACGTCGCGCGCGTTGCCGTATGCGCGGACCTGGAATATTGCGTTTCGCACTGCCCACATCGGTGTAACCGGTGTGACATTCGGTGGGCACGTTTTTGGCATGGACGTGGAACGGATTCTGCCGTGGCTCTATCTGACCATCATCACCGGCACGCTGCTGGTGATCATCGAAGCCTACCCCAACTGGCGGTGGTGTTACCAGATGCGGGGCGTGATAGTCATTACGAAGGCGCTGCTCTTGTGTCTCGTTCCATGGTTATGGAATTATCGCGTACTCATCCTCGTTGGTGTGATTGTAATCGGGTCCGCCGGATCGCACATGCCGCGTAGATTCCGCCACTATTCGCTAGTCGACCGGCGATTGGTACCTTGAAAAACTGTTGAAGCTGAAAGGAATCCGGAATCCGATGCATGGCCAGAAGTATCAAATTCCCTATGGCAATTCGTACCTCGAGTTTGCACTTCCACCCACAATGCAGGCTGACGTGGTGGTATCCCAGCCGAAGGAGCCCATTGGAGATGTGCAGCGCGCCATCGATGAGGCGCTTAACCACCCCGTGGGCACCCCACCGCTGAGGGGACTCGCCGGCCCGGGCAAGCGGGCTTGCATTGTCTTCACCGATATTACTCGCAACTGCCCTGACCACCTGTTGGTTCCCGCCCTGCTGGGAGAGTTGGAAAAAGCGGGAGTGCGGGATGAGGATATTACGCTCCTCTGTGGCGTTGGTATGCATCGGCCTTCAACCCGCGACGAAAAGATCGCCAAATTGGGTGCTGATATCCTCGCGCGCTATCGCGTCATCGACAGCGAACCTCAAAACCCGGCGGCCCTGGTGGATCTGGGCATTACACCGGGCGGGGTGCCGGTCCTGGTACAGCGCGCGGCGGTCGAGGCGGATGTTCTGATCGCGACGGGAATCGTAGAACCACATCAGTATGCCGGCTATTCGGGTGGTAGCAAAACGTTGGCCGTGGGCGCGGCTGGGGAGGCGCTGATCGCTCACACTCATGGGCTGGCGTTCCTGGATCATCCCGGCACACGGTTGGGACGCGTTGCGGGCAATCCGTTCCAGGAAGCCATAGCCGAAGCAGGTCGCCGCGCGGGTCTGCGCTTTATCGTGAATGTCGTGTTGGATGATTACCGGCGCATCCTGCGTGTCAGGGCAGGCGACCCGGAACAAGCATTCCAGGATCTGGTTGCTTTTGCCAGGTCCGTATATGAGGTGCCGATTCGACACCAGTATGACATCGCGATCGGCGGAGTCGGATTTCCCAAAGACAGCAACCTCTACCAGGCCAGCCGCGCCCCATCCTATCTATTCTTTGCACCCATTCCTGTTATCCGGCCCGGTGGATTTTTTGTCGTTCCCGCTCGCTGCCAGGAGGGTGCTGGCTACGGTGTTGGAGAACAGCGCTTTCTGGCCGCCATGCGGGATGCGCCGGACATTCAGTTTATTCTCCGTGCTGCCCGCCGCAACGGCTATCCGCCCGGCCAGCAACGGGCCTTTGTCATGGCCAAAGTGCTGGAGCAATCGCGTGTTGTGATCGTGGGGAGCGAATGCCCGGATCTCGTGGCCGCCTGCAAGATGATCCCGGCGGCGACAGTGGAGCATGCACTGGACCTTGCCGGCAGGGAGCTGGGTCCATCCGCCTCCGTGCTCATCGTGCCGCATGCGCTTCTGACACTTCCTGTCATCGAGCCGGGGGGTCACAGGTAAAGTCAAACGACACTGGAAGGTCGGTCCATTCGGGGCGGTGTAGGCATTCACAATGATCGACATGCTCGCTGCGGACTCTCCCGCAACGTGTGGCTGGGGAACGCACGGATCGAGGCTCCGACCCGGAAGCCCGATTTTTCTCCTCAGCGCGGTGTCTGAATCGCAGGGAGCTTAAGTGATTTCTTGCTCTGTCAATGGAAGACGGGGTATAACCAGACAATGCGTTCCTCAGATCTCCAAGGTGATGAGAGCTGTGAAGGCGTGATCGCTCCGGTCGCCGCGCTCATTGACCGACGCCGGCAGCTGCTCCACAGTCACGGCCCAATCGACAAATACCTAAAAAAATCATCGGGATCAAGCTCGCGGGACGTGGTGGATATGGCAGGTGAGGGTCTGCGTGCGCGTTTGCGCGGCGCGATCGCCAAGGTGTCGGAAGGTCACCACTCGCTCACCGTCACTGCACGTGTCAAACGTGGGAAAAAGTCGGGAGCGGTGAAGGTAACCCTCTCGCCTCTGAGGGCGCACAATGGGGACAGCGACCTGTTACTCCTGACTTTCGAGGATCAGAATCCCGACC
>JBEKYG010000039.1:0-13414 GCA_049511215.1 Acidobacteriota bacterium
AGACTAAAAAATAGATAGCCGGGGCTCAATCCCAGGCGCCTCTCTTGATCCCCGGCGAACTTTTTCTTTCCACCGGCAAGATAAGACAAGTCGGGCCGCCGGCGCCTTTTCTAAACTCCGACAGGTCCATCCCGTGCACCTTCACACCGCTTTTCTCCAGCTCTCGAAGCGTATCCCCGCGTCCGGAGGAATCGGCTACGACTTCATCCTCGGCCAGGCATATAACATTGCCGGTGCCAGAATCCCGGTGCGCAACCTGGATGACATCAAATCCTGCGAACCAGTCATCGGGAAATTCGCTGCGGCAGCACAGGACACGTTTTGGCCCAAGGACGCTCATGCCTCCTCCCAGATGCAGATGCGCATCCGGGACCGGTGCAGCTCGGACTTCATACCCCAGGTTGCGAAGCAAGGCCGAGATTTGCCTCGCTCCCTCCGCGTTTGTGCGCGCTGAGAGGCCGACGAAGGCAGTCCCACCGGCAAGGATGACATCTCCCCCTTCCACAGTGCCAGGTTCGTCGATCTTCCCTACACAAGGTTCACTCAGGGATCGTAAGATACTAGCCATCCATTCGTCTTCGCCACGGCGGCTTGCGAGACCCATCCGTAAACGGATGAATCCCGCAGGAGTGCACAGCGCGGCATCCCGGGTGAAAACTGAGTTCGGATGCTTCAGCAGCTCCGGGACATCGATGACTTCGCAGCCGGACTTGCCCAGGAGGGTTTTCAGTTCGTCGTGCTGATCCCTCGTCCTCGTCGGGTCTGCGACCTCATGGATGTTGTGAGCGTTGGGATCGCTCCAGCTAAAATATTGCTCCCTTGGGGTGCACACCACAACCCGTGTCAGCCTGTCTCCCTCGTTTTTGACCATGGGCCCTTTCCGGAGCCTCGGATCGGCTCCTTTCTACATTGCCTGCTGAGAATCGCATCAAGAGGATGCCTTCTCCTTCAGGCGGCGGTAGTAGGAGTGGCTGGTATAGAGAGCCGCAACGGGGTTGTGGCCGAGGACCCGATCCTTGGCAACCAGCACCGTAACCGGGGCCTTCGAATGCATGAAGAACAGGCTGTCATGCCCCACGCACAAGCCGATCACTACGTTCAACTCCGTGCCCGCCCTGGCCAGCAAAGACGCTTGTGCGATGGGATTGCAGAGCGCCTCAAACGTGCCGGGATTGATCTTTTCTTCGTCTTTCAACCCGATCCGGCCCTTCTCGAAGGAGCCGACCTTGCAGCAGATCGAGTGAACCTCGAGCCCGTGAGCCGAAAATATCTCACTAGCCACCTTGGCCTCCTGCATGAGGCCGACGCAGTGAGCGATCCCGATCTTGCCGGCCCCGATCCGGTGCGCAAATTCGATGATTTCCTGGATGCGGGTGTTGCGGCAATAGCCGGCAGCCTCCGTGCGCGCGGCTTCCAGCGCCAGACTTCGGAGGCGATCGTCCTCGAGATAGCGCCGCTCGATTTGCTCCAGATGTGCCGCCTCGACCGGCATGGGACAAAATGCCGGGAAGCGTTGCGCCACCGGCCCCGCGGCGCACGATTTCATCCCGCATAAAGCACAACTCAATTCTTTGGGTAACGCCATATCATCCAATCTCCGTAAAAGTTCGGCTCGCTCCGCTCGTTAACTCAGGGGCAAAGCGCCCAAGTGGGCAAGGGACAAAGGGCAGGAAAAGAACATTTTGGACCCTGAGAGAGGCCCTGGTCAAGGACTTGCGTGCCCAGGGGTAAGCATTACCAGCTTGCCGTGCTTGACGCCGCCAAGACGTCATCGCCTTCCTACGCACGCTGCAGGAACTGGGGACATAGCAGACCGTAACTGAGACACGGTCGAAGGCGTCATGACCGCGCTGAAGGAGGTATAATTAAAAAACGAGGTCTCAATGATCAAGATCATCCAAGACTATTTGGTCGTGAAGACACCGTCGGTGTAACGAGAACCGGAGGATAGTCACTATGCCAACGATCGCGAAGAAATCCGGAGTGGAGATCCCGCGCTCGATACCATCCACCGGCAAGGGGCCCGACATTGCATCCGCGTCGGTTCCCGACGCGCTCGCGGCGCTCCACGTGAACCCCGAGACGGGTCTCACGCGCGCTGAGGCGGACACCCGCCGGAAGGAGCACGGTTACAATGAAGTGGTCGAACAAAAAGGGCACCAGGTGCTCACGTTTCTCGGAAAATTCTGGGGTTTGTCAGCGTGGATGCTCGAGCTGATTATGGTTCTGTCGGCTTTTCTCCGGAAATACACGGATCTCGCCGTGGTGAGCGCGCTGCTGGTCGTCAATGCCGTCTTGAGCTTTGCGCAGGAGCGTCGCGCCGCCGGCGTCGTCGAGACGCTGCGGCGACGGCTGCAGGTCAGTGCGCGCGTGCTGCGCGATGCGAGCTGGCAGGTCATTCCCGCGCGGGAACTGGTCCCCGGAGACATCGTGCGCTTGCGCCCGGGCGATATCATCCCGGCAGACTTGAAGCTCCTGACCGGAGATTTGGCCGTCGACCAGTCGGCTCTCACCGGCGAGTCGAAGGACGCAGACAAGACGCCCGACGACGTGCTCTCGTCGGGGTCGGTTGTCCGCCGGGGAGAAGGCAACGGCGTGGTGATGTTGACGGGGGCGCAGACCTACTTCGGACGCACCACGGAACTCGTGCAGATGGCGCGCCCAAAGCTCCACATCGAAGCGGTGGTGGGCAAGGTCGTCCGCTGGCTCTTTGTCATCGTCGGCGCGCTGCTGGGCGTGGTGGTCGTAATGTCGCTGATCCGTGGCGCTCCGCTCATCGAGATGGTCCCGCTTATGCTTGTCTTGTTGATGAGCGCGGTGCCTGTCGCCCTCCCGGTTATGTTTACGGTCAGCATGGCCGCCGGGTCGGCGGAGCTGGCGAAGCGAGGTGTGCTGGTCACGCGCCTCAGCGCCGCGGAGGATGCCGCGACGATGGACGTGCTCTGCGTGGACAAGACGGGCACGATTACGATGAACCAACTGGCCGTCACCGGCGTGATCCCGCTGGACCTCTCGACGGAAGCCGACGTGCTGTTTGCCGGAGCGCTCGCGTCCCAGGAGGCCAACCAGGATCCGATCGACCTGGCGTTCCTTGCCGCGGCGCGAGAGCGTCACATCTTCGACGCCGTTCCCGCGGTCACGACAGTCTCCTTCAAGCCGTTCGATCCGCAAAGCCGGCGGACGGAGGCCGTGGTCGTACAGAATGGGCAGCGCCTTCGGGTGATGAAAGGAGCCGTGCGGGCCGTGGCGCAGGCCTGCGGTCTCCAGCCCCCGGCGATTGAGGCCTTGGAGGCCCGGGTCAGCGAATCCGCCCTCAAAGGATATCGGACGCTGGCGGTGGCGCGTGGCCCCGAGGCGGGCGCTCCCGGACTGGTCGGACTGGTGACGTTGTACGATCCGCCTCGGCCGGACGCCAAGGAGCTCATCGCCGCACTCCGCGGCCTCGGCGTGCCTGTGAAGATGCTCACCGGCGATGCGCTGCCGGTTGCGCGTGAGATCGGTCAAGGAGTCGGGTTAGCGAACATCCGACGCGTCGCGGACCTGAAGGCTGCGAGCACTCAGCCAGGCAACGAGGCGGTCGACCTGTTGGCGGGCGCCGATGGTTTCGCCGAGGTGTACCCGGAGGACAAGTACATCGTGGTGCAGCACCTGCAGGCCGCGGGGCACGTGACCGGCATGACAGGTGACGGCGTCAATGATGCGCCCGCCTTGCGCCAGGCCGAAGTGGGAATCGCCGTCAGCACTGCAACCGACGTCGCCAAGGGCGCCGCGAGCGTCGTTCTCACTGAACCAGGGCTGACGAACATCGTGGCGTTGGTCGAGCAGGGGCGGACCATCTACCAGCGCGTGCTGACGTGGATCATCAACAAGATAAGCCGGACGATTTTGAAGGCAGCCTTCGTTGCCATCGCATTCGTGGTGACCGGCAAGTTCGTCGTTTCCGCCTTTGCCATGCTGCTGCTCGTTTTCATGACGGATTTCGCGAAGATTGCCCTTGCCACCGACCACGTTCGATCGTCCAGGAAACCGGAGACCTGGAACATCGGAGGCTTCATTACGGTGTCCGTGGTGTTGGGCGTGGCCATGGTCGCAGAGGCTCTCCTGCTCTTGTACATCGGCTGGTCCCGCTTCGGTCTGGCGACCAACGACAATGCCCTCTACACCTTCAGCTTCCTGACTCTGCTCTACCTTGCCGTGTTCTCCATCGTGTCCGCGAGGGAGCGCCGGTGGTTCTGGGCTACGATGCCCAGCAAAACCCTTTTGGCGGCCCTCACGCTGGACGCGCTCGTGGGTACTGGCCTGACGCTAGTAGGTCTCCCGGGCCTCATGCCATTGCCTTGGTGGCAGACGCTCACAGTACTGGGTTATGCCATGGTCTCCTGCCTCGTCGTGAACGACAGCGTGAAGGTCGCGATGATCAACTGGCGCGTTCCGATGGCGGTGGCCAAGAAACCGCTCGGCAGGGCACCGCAAGATCGATAGCCCCGTCCACCACGCAGTTTGTTCCCAGTTGTCACAACGGAAGTCGGCACATTTTTCTTGATAATTTTGAGCATATGCTTATAATTACTGCGGAGGTAATCATGCCTAGGCCACCATGCTGTCGGCGCATCTCGGCGCAGCCGGTCGCTCCGGTATTCAAGCCGGCGGGCATCCCCACGCACAAGCTCGACGAGGTAGTGATGACGCTCGACGAGTTCGAGGCCATTCGACTGGCCGACCTCGAGGGGCTCTATCACGAGCGCGCCGCGGAGCGGATGAATGTGTCCCGCCCTACTTTCGGCCGGGTCGTGGAGGCTGCGCGCCACAAGGTCGCCGAGGCGATTATCCTCGGCAAGGCACTCAAGATCGAAGGCGGTTCCGTTTACGCCGAGCAGACCCGCACCTTCCGGTGTCCCGCTTGTGAGTGCGAATGGGACGGGCCTCTCGACACACAGGCCAACTGCCCGCGTTGCCCGGCTGAGATCGGGAAGCCACAGGCGGGAGGGCCCGCGCATTGCGGCGGCCGGCGGCGACGATGGATGGGCTGCAAAAACATTTAGACCAGGTGCACATCGCACCCTGAATCATAGGAGATCGTCATGAATATCTGTATTCCCGTCACTCAGGACAGCGGGCTCGAAAGCCCGGTTAGCGCCCACTTCGGTTCGGCGCCGCTTTTAATGATTCTCGATACAGAGAATGGAAGCTGCCGGGCCGTCTCGAATCGCAATTTCAACCACAGCCACGGCATGTGCCAGCCGCTCGCTTCGCTTGCGGGCGAGCGCATGGACGGCATGGTTGTCGGCGGCATCGGCATGGGAGCCCTCGGAAAACTTCAAGCGGCAAACATCAAGGTGTATCTGTCGGAGTTCCCAACTGTCGCGGCTACGCTTGCTGCTTTTAAGGCCGGCTCGCTCAAGCTTGTGACTCCCCAGACGGCGTGCGGCCACCACGCTCAGGGGCCTCACCACCATGGCGACCCTGCTTCCGGATCCTGCCATGGTTCAGGCCGATCGCGATCATGAGACCGGACAAGGAAGGAGCTGCCACGCTCCAACTTTATCCGATTGGAGTCATCCGCTCGCCATTAAAGATGGCAGAAGGGACGCCGATCCAAACCGCATATGGATGTGGCGTCGAAGGTGAGGTCATTGTCGACGAGGCCTTCGAGGCGGCATTGATCGATGTCGAGGGCTTCGAAAGGCTCTGGCTCATCTACTGGCTGGATCGCGCTGGGCCATTCCAGGAACGCGTGCGACCCTACCGGGACACTCGGGAACATGGTCTTCTCGCAACACGCTCGCCATGCCGGCCAAACCCGATCGGGATGTCGCTCGTCCGCCTGCTCGGCAGGCAGGGAAGGCTGCTCCGTGTCGCTGATCTCGACGCCCTGGACGGCACACCTGAATAAGGCGCATACTGTACCGTAAATAGCGGAAGATCGTCATGGATATCTGTATTCCGGTTACTCAGGACTGGGGGCTTGAAAGCCCGGTTAGCGCGCACTTTGGCTTGGCGCCACTCCTGATGGTCGTGAACACCGAAAATGGAAACTGCCGGGCCGTCCTAAATCGTAATCACAATTATCTCCATTCGCTCTGCCAGCCGCTCCTGTCTCTCGCTGGGAAACACATGGATGGCATGATTGTCGGCGGCATTGGCATGGGTGCGCTGGAAAAAATTCAGGCGGCGCATATCAATGTGTATCTGTCGGAGTTCACGACCGTCGCGGCTACCGTCGCGGCCTACAACGCCGGCAGGCTTAAACTCGTGACTCCACAGACGGCATGCTGCCTCCGGGGCAAGGGGGCGCGCCCTTGCAGCGGCAATCCCTGCTCATCCAGTCTTGAGGGTGGCCGCTCCCGCCGCTGAAGCCGGACGAGAGAATCCTCTGCGATCCAGCTTCATCCTTTCCGGGCTTCAGCGCTTACGCCGCGCCATCGGGAGCCGAGTTCCCGGAACCTTTGATCATGGCCTTCAAAAGGCTCCACGGAGTCGGCCCAGTGGTGGCCAGGTAGATGTGGCTGATCAGGAAAGCCAGGAACAGGTAGGATCCCAGCGCGTGCGCAGGGGCAAGAACCCAGAGGCCACCTACTTTTTGAAGCGTTTGCGGCCGGCGATCTCCAGTCGCTCCGCCCGATCACCTGGATAGCATCAATGAGCGTCAGCCGTTTAACCGAGCTGCGAACCGCGCTCGGCGGATCGCCAGGCCGGCAAGTCCATGAACAGGATCTAATCCCAAAGTAAATTCGCCGCTCCAAATATGCGTAATGTTCCTTGACTGATGGGCCGCTTCAGCAGCGAGGAGAAAAATCAATACGTTCCCGAGTGCGGCCATTTCGTCCACATCGAGAAACCAGATACCTATTTCAGCCTGATCACGGCTTTCCTGCGCAGGTGATCCGAGAGATTCGCGGCAGCTCTTGCGCAATGTATAACCGCTTCGCCCGCAAGGAGCCCGAGTTTTCCTAGGGCGACTCCCATATGGCCGCAGGACCGGCACGCCCAGCCGGCTGGCCGGGGCGCGGCCGGGCGCCCATCATTGTCCATGCGGAAGGGGCTTGACCGCTTCTAAGGGCAAGCCCCGGTCGCGCCAGCCCTCCAATCCGCCCGCCAGCGGGCGCACGCGACTGGATACCCTTGCGTCTGAGCAACAATGCCGCCCGGGCGCTGCTGGCCTCGTTGGGGCATGTGCAGTAAAGGACGATGTCCCGATCGCGCGGAATCTCCTCGTGCCGGGACTCGATCTCCTCCGGCAGGATGCGGATCGCGCCCGGCAACTGCACGGGATCGGTTCTCACCGCCAGGTCATTGCGCAGGTCCACGACGGCGACATTTTCTCCTGTCGCCAGTTTTTGTTCGAGTTCTTCAGGTGAGATGCGGGCCATGCGCAATTGCCCGATAAAACGACGGCGCTGCAGAAATTTCCAAGCCAGGTAGGCGGCCAGGCTGCCCACGGCAAGTAGGACCGCCCAACTTCCGAGGTGCGCCAGCAACAGCGCCAGCCCCTCGATCTGTCTGCTGAATAGCCGTCCGGCGCCCGCGAAGGTGACGATCCAAAGGAGAGAGCCCGCAAGGTCCAGGGCGATGAAACGCAGCAGACTCACCCCCAAGAGCCCGGCCATCGGCGGCGCTGCCGTGTTCAGGCCCGGCACGAACCTGGCCACCAGCAGGGCGCGATCGCCGTGGCGCGCGAAGATGCCTTCGGTACCGCGCACGCAGGAATCGGGTTCGAGCGAAAGGCGGCAGATCAAATTCAACATCTTGCGGCCGCGCCGCCGGCCGAGTTCATACCAGACCAGATTGCCCAGTACCGCCGCAGCCGCGGCCAGGAGGCAGATGAGCGCGAAGGAAAGCCGGCCGCCTGCCGACAGGGCGCCCGCCGCCAACAGGACCGGAGCCGAGGGAATGGGGATGCCGACTTGCTCAAGCAAAACCGAGCCAAACACAACCCCGTAGCCGTGTTGAATGAGAAACTGGATCAAGTCGTTCATGGCATTCCGCCCATGGCAGCGGCAGAAGCAACGCCCCACGGTCGAAGGGATATTCAGTAGTTGCTCCCTAATGTCGTTGCGCCCACCACGAGGCGCTCTGTGCCATGAGCAGGCTGTTGCTTCGAAGGTCGCGGCTCAGGTCTTTCCCAAGCTTTATCTCAGCAAGCCAGGTCACCGCCTGGCGCGTTTGGCCAGGAATTTCTGCCCTCCCGGCCGGCATTCCCTACAGAGTCCAAGAAATTCGATATTGTGGTCCCTGACGAGGAAACCATACTTCTTTTCCATGATTTCCTCGGTTCTTCGCACCAGATCGAGTTCCTCCTTCTCGAAATCCCGGTAGTTCAGGATTTTTCCGCATTCTGTGCAGATCAGATGGTGGTGATGATCGGACTGGTCGCCTCTCTTATATTCGTAGCGCAGTTGGCCGTCCCGGCATTGGATCTTGCGAACCAGTCCGGCCTTATCCAACAGATCGAGCGTTCGGTAGACCGTCGCAATCCCGATATCGCTGCTCGAGGCCTGGAGAAGCGCGTAAACCTCCTTGGCGCTCAAATGCTGCTGGCTCTTCATGAGGAGGCCGAAGATCTCTTCCCGCGGAACGGTCCACCGCTCACAGTGCTGATTAATTACCGTTCGATGCTGCTCTGTTTTTTTCATGGCTTAATGATAATGATTATTAACAGAATATACCTTAGACCTCTCTGTCCGAATCTGTCAAGGCAAGTTATTCGAAAGATCTGTGGCCCCGACTCGGGCACTGGGCCAATGACGTCCAAGGGCGAGAAAACTTATGGCGGGACGCCCCTCCTGGCCGAAGTCGGCGAGATGAAAGGCACACAATTCAGCCGCACCCAATCGGGAGCAGGTTCTCTCAGTCGCGGCAGTTGGATGCGAAATAGGGAAAAACACAGTTATCCTCCTTTTTTGGATTGAGATCCGACCAATATCGAACGGAAATTATGTGGCGTTAAACCACGGAAGAAGTGGGATACTGGCGGGGATTTTCAGGCGAGGCCACGTAAGTGCGGCGGCCACATAACCAGTAAAATGTGGTTGACCACATTTTACTGGGGGAAACCCACCGTACGGAATTTTAGGGGGAGTGATGGAAACGTCGGCATCATTCGAAGCACGATCCGCGCCATCACTCTACCCGACTGTTGAACCTTTGTATCGGCTATGCCCATGCGCAGTGTCTGAACCGCAGAGGCCCTTAGTCAATTCCCAATTTTTCCAGCGAGTTCCGACAGAAATGCAACTTGGGCCGCATTGATTTTTCGCCTGGCTTCTTCGATTTTGAAAAATGCGGCACGGTCGATTTCGGGAAAATCGTGTTTTTGCCCCGAGTGCGGGGGCCACTCCAGGCTGAAGTCATTGCTCTTGATCTGGCTCGGATCGCAGTCACCTTGAAAGGCCCAGGCCTGAACGATCTTGCCGCCCCGCTGTTTGATCCGTGTGAGTTCCAGGAAGGGCCCGTGAGGCTGCATCCCGGTTTCTTCCTCGAATTCGCGCATGGCAGCTGCCAATGCTTCTTCGCCGGGTGCAAGCTCTCCTTTGCTAATTGTCCATGCACCTTCGTCTTTATGCTGCCAGAATGGCCCACCGGGGTGCACGAGAAACACCTCGATGCTCCCCTCCCGCAATCGGTACATGAGCAAGCCGGCACTATTCTTCATAAAAAAATGATGAACGATGTGCGGCGAACCCCCCACAGTTCGAATAGCTTTCCGAAGACAGGGTCTCGGCGCCCTCGAAGGGTTCCGTGATTCGTTTGAGCGGCTGAACCGCTTTCAGGCCGTCCACGATGCAGTGGCCGGACCTCAGATGTATATACATCACCGGGTGCAACATTTCTAGCATACCCTCAGACTACGGCCACTGCCACCAGCCAAGAGACACGCGAAAGCATCATATGTGTGCTCCGACACGCCAAGGGATTTATTCGGATCTTGATGTTCAGGAGGTTCTTGTCGGTTTGCTATCGAACAGCTTCCGTGGAAAAAGTTTTGACAGAGACGTGAAAGCGTTGCAAGGTATTTAGATAGGATATTGGGTTTATCACCAGAAGCAGGGGGCTACAGATGAGAGATCCTAACGCCGGTGAGGTCAAGGAATCCGAACGGATCGAGTCCCGAGAGTGGCTGGACTCCCTCGATTACGTCTTGCAGACTGAAGGACCTGACCGAGCCAGACGGCTGCTGCGAAATTTGCAGATTCGCGCCGAGGAATACGGGGTCCAGCTCCCCTATTCTGCCAACACTCCCTACATCAATACCATCTCCGCCGACCAGGAGCCGCCGTATCCGGGCAGCAGGGAGATAGAACGGCGCATCAAAAGCCTGGTGCGCTGGAACGCCCTGGCCATGGTGGTGCGTGCCAATCGTCTGGCGCCTGGCATCGGCGGGCACATATCCACCTACGCCTCGACTGCGACCCTCTATGAGGTTGGCTTCAACCACTTCTTCCGCGGCAAAGATCATCAGGATCCCGATTTCATCTATTTCCAGGGGCACGCCTCACCCGGGATTTACGCCAGGGCGTTTCTGGAAGGGCGCCTGACGGTGGAGCAGCTGGAAAACTTCCGGCGTGAGACAAAAACCGGAGGCGGCCTGTCCTCCTATCCGCATCCCTGGCTGATGCCGACTTTTTGGGAATTCCCCACTGTCTCCATGGGGCTCGGCCCGATCATGGCCATTTATCGCGCATGGTTCAATCGCTACCTCGAGGATCGGGGCTTGAGAAAGCGATCGGACGCCAAGGTCTGGGCCTTCCTGGGTGACGGAGAAACCGACGAACCAGAATCTCTTGGGGCCATCACTCTGGCGGCGCGCGAAAAGCTGGACAATCTTATCTTCGTGATCAACTGCAACCTGCAGCGCCTCGATGGACCCGTGCGCGGCAACGGAAACATCATCCAGGAACTGGAAGCGATATTTCGCGGCGCAGGCTGGAATGTCATCAAGGTGATCTGGGGGAGCGACTGGGATCCGCTGCTGGCCAAGGATCGCGACGGCCTCCTGGTTCAGCGCATGGAAGAAACGGTGGACGGAGAGTGGCAAAAGTACTGCGTCGAGTCGGGCGCCTACAATCGCACCCGTTTCTTCGGCAAGGATCCCCGCTTGCTCGAGATGGTCAAACACCTGTCCGACGAACAAATTCGGAAGCTGCGGCTCGGTGGGCATGACCCGAACAAGGTCTACGCAGCGTACAAGGCTGCGGTGGGGCACAAGGGCGTCCCGAGCGTAATCCTGGCGCGGACCATCAAAGGATACGGCCTGGGCGAGGCCGGCGAAGGAAGAAACATCACCCACCAACAAAAAAAGATGAACGAGGAAGAACTGCGGGAATTTCGCTCACGTTTTGGCATTCCCATCTCCGACGAAGAAATAGCCGAAGCGCCATTCCACAAGCTTCCGGATCACAGCCCGGAAATGCAGTATCTGCAGCAGCGGCGAAAGGCGCTGGGCGGATATGTTCCCGGCCGGATCGTAAGGTGCAAGTCCCTCGAGACCCCAGAGGAAGATCTCTTCCGCGAGTTTTATGAAGGTACAGGCAATCGGGAAATGGCAACCACCATGGCGATCGTCCGTCTGCTTTCCAAGCTGATGCGGGATGAAAAAATCGGCAAGCTGATCGTACCTATTGTGCCCGATGAAGCCCGCACCTTTGGGATGGAATCGCTCTTCCGCCAGGTAGGCATCTACTCGCACGTCGGGCAGCTCTACGAGCCGGTCGACAAGGAGACCCTGCTCTACTACAAAGAGGCTCAAAACGGGCAGATCCTTGAAGAGGGAATTTCCGAGGCAGGGTCGATGTGCTCCTTTATCGCCGCCGGGACATCTTATGCAACCCAGTGTATTAATGCGATCCCCTTCTTCCTCTTTTATTCCATGTTCGGCTTCCAGAGAATAGGAGATTTGATTTGGGCCGCGGGCGACAGCCGGTGCCGAGGCTTCCTCATCGGAGGGACCTCGGGCCGGACTACACTCGCGGGGGAAGGCCTCCAACACCAGGACGGCCAAAGCCACCTGCTTGCTTATCCCCTGCCGAATCTCATCAGCTATGACCCCGCATTCGCTTACGAAGTTGCCGTGATCGTCCGCGAGGGCATCCGCCGCATGTATGAGGCTCAGGAAAACGTCTTCTATTATCTGACCGTCATGAACGAGTTCTATCCGATGCCTCCGATGCCTGCAGGTGTGAAGGACGGCATTCTCAGAGGCATGTACAGATTCAAAGCCTCACAAAAAACAGATGCACGTCTGCATGCCCAGCTCTTCGGCAGCGGCGCGATCCTGCGTGAAACGCTGCGTGCGCAGAAGATGCTGGAAGAGAAGTATGATGTTGCCGCCGATGTCTGGAGCATCACAAGCTATAAGGAACTCTACCGGGATGGGCACGACGTCGAGCACTGGAACATGCTGCATCCGATGGAGAAGCCAAGAGTCCCCTATGTTACCGCATGCCTGGCCGAGGCCCCCGGGGTGTTCGTGGCCGCCTCCGATTACGTGAAGGCGCTGCCCGACTCGATTTCACGCTGGTTTCCGCGGCCCCTGGTTTCGCTCGGGACGGATGGCTTCGGGCGTAGCGAGACGCGGGAGGCGCTGCGCAACTTTTTTGAAGTCGACGCCCGATTCATTACTCTGGCCACGCTGAACGCCCTGGCCCGGGAGAAGCTAATGGAACCGGGGGTGGTCCAGCAAGCAATGATCGACTGGGGAATCGATCCCGACAAACCCAACCCGATGAGCTCCTAATGCAAGAGCGGCCACGGATTTTACGGATGTTACGAAGCATGACCTGGCGTGGAATCCGCGGCTGCTTTTTGGAAGGAAACCATGACTGTCCAGTTTACGCTTCCGGAACTTGGTGAACACGTTGAGTCGGCCGATCTAATCAAGATTTTGGTCTCGGTGGGCGACAAGGTCGCAGTCGACCAGCCGATTCTCGAGCTCGAGACCGAAAAGGCTGACTTCGAACTTCCATCTTCAATCAACGGCGTCGTCAAAGAAATCCACGTGCGCGCAGGCGATAAGGTCAAAGTGGGTCAGATCATCCTTAGCCTTGAAGAGGAGGTAACAGATACCGGTCCGGCACACGGGGAAAAGGAAGCGCCTGAGCCGGAGAAAAAAATCCCGGCAATCCCTCAAACGCCTGCTGAAAGCCCCCGGGAAGAGAACGCGAAGCACGACCCCGAGGAGATGGTCCAGATGGCACAGCCGCGCCCGTCTGTTCCCGCTTCCCCCACGGTTCGCAGGCTGGCGCGAGAGCTGGGAATCTCCATAGAACAAGTCCCGGGGTCTGGCACTGCAGGGCGGATCGGGGAAGAAGATGTCAAGGCTTTTGCCAAGAGGGTAATCACCGACACCAGTGTGTTGCGCGCCGGCACGGCGTCATCACTTCCGGATTTTTCCAGGTGGGGAGAAATTGAGCGCAAG
>JBEKYG010000040.1:0-13197 GCA_049511215.1 Acidobacteriota bacterium
CAGCAGCATACCCAATAGGATTAGAAAACAAGAGTCGTGATCGAGTCCTCGGGGAGATCAACCAGGGCCACCATGCCTGCCATCAGGAGGCTGGCGCTGCCCTTGCCACCAGGGTTGGTAAGAACGACTGCTTTTGATCCATCCGGGTTGGCGAACGCCACATGCCGCACCGCCTCCAACCTGCTCTGCGAGTCGAACCGGGAGGCGCCACGGCGGATGGCGCGCGCATAGTGTGCAAACGCCCAGTACTGGCCGCTGCGCGTGACCTCCTTGGTTGCCGAGTTTATGGTAACGAGGCCGCCGCAGTTAAAGGGGCCTATGTTCGGCCTGCCTTTTTCGTCCAGCGCAAGATTCCATCCGATGATGCAGCGCGACCAGTTGCGCAGGATGCCCGTGAAGTCAGCCGACCATTTCGCCCAGTTGGTTAGATAGCCGCGTTCCGTGTACGACGGTCCGCCCTCCGTCCAGTACATGTGTTTCTCGGGATGTCCATCGTGCACGCGCGTCATCATCTCGTCCTTGCCGGCGTAACCGTGCCAGGCAACGCCGTCGACGTGTTTGTTGACGGCAGGATCGTCGAGCGTGCAGATGGCGCGCCCCCACAGGTTGTAGTTGTGGTCCAGGATCCAGATCTTGGTCGACAGATTGTTTTTGGCAAGCTGCGGGCCGAGATGTCGTGCGATGAATTCAATCTCATATTCTTGTCCCCACAGGCAGGCCGGCATGCGGCAATCCTGATCAGTGTCGACTTCATTTTGAACGGTGATCGCATTCACCGGCACTCCTTCGGCGGCGTATCCCTGGAGGAATTTCACGAAGTACTGCGCGTAAGGCGCGAAATATTTCTTTCTCATCGAGCCGCCGAGCATGGTTCCGTTGGCCTTCATCCATCCCGGCGGGCTCCAGGGAGAGCCCAGCAGGAAAAGATCGGGATTCGTTTGGCGTCCCTGGCGCAGCACGGGCAGAATGTATTCACGATCGTGATCGATCGAAAAGCGCGACAGCTCTGGGTCCGGATCCCCTTCGTCGAAGCTGTAGACCCTAGTGGCGTAATCACTGGATCCAATGCAGAGACGTGCCACGTTCAGGTTCATTTCCTCCGGATGGAAGAGCTCGTGAAACAGTTGTTCGCGCTCCGGCGGGGCCAGCTGATGGAACATATAGCAGGCAGCATCGGTGAAGGAAGCGCCGAAGCCGAGAATCTCCTGGTATCTTTGTTCCGGCTCAAGACGGATCTCATTTTCCTGGCCGCCCGAGGCCTGCTGCCAGCTGACGGCAGCCTCCCGGGCATACCTTTTCCCGCCATAGGTCCGCCAGACCTGAATCGCGCCTCCATGCTCAGCCTGGCTCCCCTGTGCTTTTGTGGCTTGGTTGGCTGCTTGAGCTGCAGCGGTTCCTGCGATGCCTGCTGCGGCGATTTTCAATACTTCCCGACGAGTGTGCATCCTAGTCATGGGTCGCTCCTGGAAGCTATGGAAGAGATAACGCCCGCCCCCATCAACATCGCAGCGCATCGTCGCAGTCTCACTGCAATTTCCAGGGTCCGGCATCCCTCCAATTTCAGCAAAGGTATCGAGTATAAACCATTGCGCGGTCTGCGTGCATCTTCGAGCAGAGTGAAACGCAGTGGAGCTTACCATCGTGATGATCCTGCCTCGCACTCAAACGCTTCGATTTGGGGCGAACCATGAGAGTGAAATGCAGCTAGGGTCAAATGCTCCATTGGCCGGCCACTTTTGCATTTACTCGACTGGAGCGAATTGTCTATCCAATGATCCCCTCACCGAACTAGAATCCTGCAAGGATTTGGGGAGTCATCTCAGTTCCATGTGATAAGACCGCGTGCCTGCTGACGATCTGCGAAGGGGGCGTCAACGTTATGACGACATCGCCATTTCACCCGTTTCGATCTGAACAAGCCAAAGCCGACTTTCAAGCTTTTTATCTGCAGAAAGCCGAGGCATGGCCAGTCCCATCCGAGACCCGGCTTGTAGAGACTCCGTCCGGCAGCACTTTCATTCGGGTGAGTGGACGGACCACTGACCCTCCGTTGGTTCTGCTGCCTGGTGCCCGGGGTACTTCCCTCATGTGGACTGGTAATATCGCGGCCTTGTCTGCGCACTACCGCACCTACGCCCTGGACACTATTACTGATGTCGGGTTGAGCGTACCTCGCCGCAAGATGTCAACCCCTATGGATCTCGTAAATTGGCTGGATGAGGTCTTCGCGGCTCTGTTTCCGGAAGGCCCGCTCAATCTCATGGGCATGTCCTATGGAGGCTGGCTCGCCAGTCAGTACGCACTCCGTTTCCCAAACCGGCTCAGGAAAGTGGTGTTGTTGGCCCCGGGCGGTACTGTGCTCCGATTATCACATGCCTTCTTCATCCGCATCATGCTCCTCTCCATACCTTTCCCAGGCCGGGGCGGAAAGACATTCCAGCGGACACTTTGCTGGTTATTCCAGGACACGGTACGACTTGGCGAGGTGGGGCGGGCGCTGGTCGAGCGGGGCATCGCCGAGATGCTGACGACGGGACGTCACTTTGTTCTGCCCCGGATGATCTGGCCAACCGTTCTGGATGACGAGGCGTGGCAAAGATTCAGCGTGCCCTGTCTGTTCCTAGTCGGAGAGAACGAGAAGATCTATTCCGCCAAGGCGGCGGTCAGGCGACTGAACCGCGTCGCCCCCCAGATCAAGACCGAAATCATTCCCGGAGCCGGCCATGACTTGACTTTCGTTCAGGCCGACCTCGTGGCCCGCAAAGCACTCGAATTCCTGAAGGAGCCATCGCCCACAGCGCCGGAGCACTGATCCAACACGGCCCAGCCGATGCTGGCCTTTTTCTATCGGTGCTCGTTTCGCAACGTGTGACTCTTTGCATCATGTGCGGCAAAGGAGATGTCATGAGGATATTCGCCCTGTTGTTTCTTCTCGACGGATTTGCAGCTCAGCCGCAGGCCGTTGGGTGGAAACTAGTCTGGTCGGATGAGTTTGATAAACCGGGGTGGCCGGATCCATCCAAGTGGACCTATGAAGAGGGTTTTATTCGCAACAATGAACTGCAGTTCTACACCCGGAACAGGCCGGAAAACGCACGGGTGGAGAATGGGCTGCTGATTATCGAGGCCCGAAGGGCAGGCAATGGATTGGCCCGGCCGTGGGAGGATGTCCAACGGTTGCGAATTTGCAGAAAGACACGCCGAGAAGTCCTTTGTTTTTGATCGGCGTTTTTGCCAATGATCAACCGGTGGACCGCCTCTCAAGGGCTCGGCTATTCACTGACGTCTTTTTGACCTCATATGTATTCCTTGTGTGCAGCTGCTAGCAGTTATCGATAGAGGATGGATTTATGGTTAAAAACATTGTCCCGGCCCTCTGGATCCTTTTGGCGGCTGCTCCGACGTGGGCCGCATCCTATTACACGGTTCGCCTGAACGATCCGAAGGCGGTCTACCTTGATGCATTCGGCGCGCGTGGCGACGGCATCACCGACGACAGCGACGCCATCCAGAAAGCGATTGACAGGGTGCAGGAAACGGTGAACCAGGGGATCGTCTTCGTTCCGGAGGGCCGCTTTCGGTTGACAAAAACCATTTATATCTGGCCGTCGATCCGACTGATCGGGTATGGCGCACAACGGCCCGTAATCGTACTCACCGACAACACGCCCGGCTATCAGGATACAAACAAGGAAAACTACATGGTGTTCTTTGCCGGCAGCCGGCCTGGCGCTCAGGGTACGGCAGGTCGCGGAGGGCAATCGGGTGGCCGGCCTCCTGATGCCGGTCCCGGAACCTTCTATTCCGCGATGAGCAATATCGACATCGAGATCGGCGCAGGCAATCCCGGTGCAGTCGGAGTGCGCGGAACCTATGCGCAACACTCCTTTCTCGCGCACATGGATTTCCGCACCGGGTCGGGGATCGCCGGCGTCCATGATACGGGAAACGTGATGGAGGATGTGCGTTTCTTCGGCGGCCAGTACGGCATCTGGACGCGCACACCTTCGCCAAGCTGGCAGCTCACGGCTGTTGACGCATCCTTTGAGGGGCAGCGCGAGGCCGCCATTCGGGAAACCATGGCAGGCCTAACTCTGATCCGGCCCCAATTCCGGAATGTACTCACGGCAATCTCGATTGATGCCGGCTATCCGGACGAGCTCTGGATCAAGGACGGGCGCATGGAGGACGTCACCGGTCCCGCCGTGATCATCAGCCTGGAACAGAACGCGCGGACGGAAATCAATATGGAAAATGTCGTCTGCCGCCACGTCCCGGTCTTTGCCCTGTTCCGTGAAAGCGGCAGGAAGGTCGCCGGACCGACTGAACTATACGAGATAGAAGTGTTTTCTCACGGGTTTCATTATGCGGATATCGGCGCGACGGCGGCGATGAGGGACGTTTTCGAAACCGTGCCGCTGAAAGCCATGCCGGAACCCGCAAAGTCCGACCTGTTGCCTCTCCCGCCGGGCGATACGTGGGTCAATGTGCGCTCACTCGGGGCGAAAGGGGACGGGGTCACGGACGATACTGCTGTCTTCCGCAAAGCTATTGCCGAACACCGCGCGATTTATCTCCCATCAGGATATTACATCATCAGCGACACGCTTACGCTCAGGCCCGAGACGGTTTTAATCGGCCTACATCCGCTGGCAACCCAGATCGACCTGCCCGACCGAACTCCTGCCTTCCAGGGCGTCGGCGGCCCCAAGCCGATGATCGAGGCACCGAAAGGCGGAACCAACGTTGTGATTGGCATCGGCCTGTACACAAACGGGATCAATCCGCGCGCGGTCGCCGCGCTGTGGATGGCCGGCAAGGACTCGATGATGAACGATGTGCGCTTTCTCGGCGGCCACGGCACGAACAATCTCGACGGGACGCGCGCGAACCCGTACAACAGCACCCATACGGCCGACCCCGACCTGAACCGGCGCTGGGACGGGCAGTATCCCAGCCTCTGGATAACCGCCGGAGGAGGCGGTACCTTTTTTGATATCTGGACTCCGAGCACGTTCGCGCAAGCCGGCATGCTGGTGACGGATACCGCGACGGAAGGGCGCATTTACCAGATGTCGAGCGAGCACCACGTCCGCCACGAGGTGCAATTACGGAATGTTTCGAACTGGCGCGTCTACGCGCTCCAAACCGAGGAAGAGCGCGGCGAGGGAGGCTTCGCCCTCCCGCTCGAGATCGACCGTTCCAGCGATATCACCCTCGCCAATTTTCACATCTATCGCGTCATCAGCTCCTACCAACCGTTTCCCTACGCCGTTAAGGTGTCGGAGTCGAAGAACATTCGCTTTCGCAACCTTCACTGTTACAGCAACAGCAAGGTCGTGTTCGACGACGCCATCTTCGATCAGACTCACGGCATGGAAATCCGTCAACTCGAATTCGCTTGGCTCACGCTCTCGGGAGCGCCGCCCACACCTGCGCCAAAGCGATTCTCGCCGGTTCTCGAGGCCGGAGCGAAAGTACAGAAGCTGGCAGGCGGATTCTTCAATATCTCCGGGGGCGCGGTTGACCCCGCGGGAGATTTCTACTTCGTGGACTCACACTGGCAGCGCATCTATCGCTGGGACGCGGCTACCCGACAGCTTTCGACGGTCCTTGACGCTCCGCTCGATCCTGTGAATCTGGCTTTCGACAAATCGGGCAACCTCATGGTCGTATCGTATGCAGGCAACGGAACCGTTTTCGCCTTCAACCCGCGTGCGCCCGAAATCCATATGGAACTGCTGAAAGCCGTGGACGCCGCGCCACGACTGGGCATGATCGCGGTGCGCCCAGTCGGCGACTGGCGCATCACCAAGGATCCCGCCAGTGGGCTTCCGCTTGCGAAACAGTATCAATACCTGTCGCCGGACGGATCGACTTTTATCGCCGCAGGCCGCGACTTTACCACCGGCGCGATGAGCTGGGGCATCAAGAGCGCCGACCTGCTGCGCAGTTTCGGGCTTGCGAGCGCAGTGCCGGGCAAACCCTTCTACCTGACGAGCGAAGCGGAGGTCATGACGTGGGAAGGCACGCTCGGGCCGGATGGCAACCTTACAGATTTCAAGCCATTCGTCCAGCAAGGAGGCGAAGGCGTCACGGTCGATGCGGCGGGGTTTGTCTACCTGGCAGCCGGCCAGATCTACGTCTACGATGCGTTCGGCAAGCTGAAAGGTACGATTGAGACGCCGGAACGTCCGATACAACTGGTGTTCGGCGGCAGGGATGGACGCACCTTATTTATTGCCGCGCGCCATTCTCTGTACGCGGTGCGCACGAGGGTGCGCGGGCGCTGATTTTCCATCCACTCGACAGGCACGCATCTGACATGATCTGCTACGAATTCGGATGGCAGTTCCGTGCCGGGGAACCAGCGTACGATGTGAAATGATCTGCCATTCGCGCTAGCGGCGCCGATTGCGTACAGCAACGGCAGGTAATGATCCGGCGTGGGGTGTGACATACGCCCGTGGTCGCTATGGATGATCCGTGCAAGCAGTTCGTCATCGTGCTGCTCGATGGCACGAGCCACATCCTCATCAAATGCCCGGCCCATTCAGGCGTTGCCGTGTCGCCGCGACGGTAGCTCGACATGGCTTGCCGCAGGTTGTGGGTGATGTTTCCGCTGCCCATGATCAGCACACCCTCGGCGCGCAGAGGCGCCAGGGCACGGCCGATCTCCAGATGGCCGGATGCCGACAGTCCGGCATCGATGCTCAGCTGGACGACTGAAACATCGGCTTCCGGATACAGGTGTCGCAGCACGCTCCAGGTTCCATGATCGATACCCAGTCGAGAGCGAGCCCCGCCCGATGATCTTTCAGCCGCAGGGCTATTTGCCGAGCCAGTTCTTCATCTCCCGACGCCGGGTACTCGATGTCATACAGTTCGCGAGGAAAGCCGCCGAAATCATGGATGGTCTCGGGATGGGCGTTGCCGGTCAGGTGGGTGCCGGAGACAAACCAATGAGCGGAAACGGCAAGGATGGCCTTGGGCCGCGGCAATTGTGGTGCCAGCGAGCGGAACCCGCGACTCCAGACATTATCCTCGATTGCATTCATCGGCGATCCGTGCCCCACAAAGAGCACGGGCAGCACATCGGCACTACGGTTGCTCCTAGGATTCATGGCCGGCTCTCCTCCGCCATATAAGCATTTCTATTCGGGCGCACAAGGGGAAATAGGAGAGGCAAAGAGTGGAATCGGGGGAGAACTCGGGCCGATAGGGCAAATCGACTGCAATTATCAAATTCGGCCCTTGTGCATACGGCTGATAGGCACTGTATTTAAAATGCATACACCTGCGGAAACGAAAATGCCGCCACCTTATTCCCGGACAGGCTCCTAGCTTTCTCCGCTCGCCCGGATTCCATGCTTGCGCATAAGAGCCTGGAAGTTGGGACGGGCGATCCCCACCTCCTGCGCCGCGCGGGTGACATTCCAGTGATTGCGTTCGAGTGCAGCCAGAACAAAGTCACGTTCGAGTTCGGAGACGGCCTGCTCCCTGACCTTCTTCTTTAGCGCCAGGAATTCCTCGTTGGTCTGAGGCGCCGGCACATCAACAATGTGGGTTTCAGGCTGCACGAACGCGGGCAGGTGGCGGGACTGGAGGGTCTCGCCCTCACAGGAAATGACTGCCCACTCGATGGCGCTTTCGAGTTGCCGAACATTGCCGGGCCAGTCGTGCTTTTCCAGGAGCCTGAGCGCTTCCTCTGAGATGGCGGTGACGTTCTTGGCGCTGCGGGCACTGACCTTTTGCAGGAGGTAACGAGCAAGCACGGGAATGTCTTCTGGCCGCTCGCGGAGGGGAGGAAGACAGATGGGAAAGACATGGAGCCGGTAGTACAGGTCCTCTCTAAATGATCCTTCGGAAACCATTTGAGTCAGATCCCGGTTGGTGGCGAAGATGAGTCTCACATCCACATGCTTCGACTCCGTTCCTCCCACGGGGAGGAAGTCGCGCTCTTGAATGAAACGCAGCAGTTTGCCCTGAATCTCCAATTCGACGTTGCAGATTTCGTCGAGGAACACCGTCCCTTGGTCGGCCGCTTCGAAGATGCCGCGTTTCGTTGTGACAGCGCCGGTGAAGGCTCCCCGAACATGGCCGAACAGCTCACTTTCCAGGAGGTTTACGGAGAGCGTGGCGCAGTCCACGGCGAAAAAGCGCCGGTCCTTTCGCGGACTAACACTGTGGATAGCGCGGGCCACGAGTTCCTTTCCCGTTCCGCTTTCGCCGATGATCAGGACTGTGCTCGAGGTCGGCGCGACTTTCCGAATCAAGCTGAAAACTTCCTGCATCCTGGAGCTGTGGCCCACGATCCCGGCAAAGGTCTCGACCGGCTCTCCGGCGGCCGCCATGCGGCTTTCACACATCCGCTTTCTCTTTTCCCAGGCCTTCGTGACTACCGCAAGCATCTCGGCAGGAGTGAAGGGCTTGGGAAGATAGTCGAAAGCCCCAAGTTTCATGGTTTCCACCACTGAAGCGACGGTGGCATAGCCTGTAATCACCACAGGAACGATGTCAGGGAAACGAGTCTGCAAGGCTTGGAGCAACTCCATACCCCCGATCTCCGCCATCTTCAGGTCGGTAAAAACAAGATCAAAGGGCTCGCGCTCCAAGAGGGCGAGAGCATCCCGTCCGGAGAGGACAGTCTTTACCTCATAGCCGGCGCGTTGAAGGATTTTCTCGCAGGATCTGCAGACGGTCAGTTCGTCGTCCGCGACCAGGACTCTGGGCTTATCCAGATTGTTCATCGGCATCCTCGCTGTTCACAGGAAGGCGGAGACTGATCGTGGTCCCTTGGCCGACCTTACTGGCGACTGTGATCGTGCCCCGGTGGCGCTCCATAATGCCGTAGGCAATGGCAAGCCCGAGGCCCGTGCCGCTGGCCTTGGTGGTAAAAAACGGCTCGAAGAGCCTGCTCCTGATCTCTTCCGGAATTCCGGGCCCGGTGTCGGCAACACTCAGGCAGACAAAGTTGGCGGCGCGATCTAAAGACGAAGTCACTCGGATCTCGCCCCCCTTCAGCAAGGCCTCGGCGGCATTGATCACAATGTTCAAGACCACTTGCCGCATCTGGTCTTTGTCAGCCATGACCGCCGGGAGGTCCGCCTGAAATCTCGTATCAAAGGCGATGTTTTGAAAAGTAGCCTGATTCCTCACCAAGCTGAGGACATCGTCGACGACCTGATTCAGGTTGACCGCCTGCTTCATAGGTTTGGTCTGCCTGGCAAAATCAAGCAGTCCCTTGACGATCTTCCGGCAGCGCAGGGTCTCATCGACGATGGTCTGTACGTCATCACGTCTGGGGTCATCGGGAGCCAAATCCTGGAGCATGAGACTGCTGTTGGTGAGGACGCCCGTGAGCGGGTTGTTGATTTCATGTGCGACCCCAGCGGCGAGCTTCCCAATAGCGGCCAGCTTTTCGGCCTGGATCAGATGGCCCTGCATCGCCTTCAATTGGACCGTACGCTCTTCCACCTTGGTCTCCAGGCTTTCCGCCCACTGTCTCAATTCCTGGGTTGCGCGGCCCAACTCGAGGGTCATCCGGTTGAAGCATTCAGCCAAATATCCGGTCTCGTCGCTGGAGAGGATTTCGACCTTCTGGGAGTAATCCCCCTCGGCCACCTTGCGGGCTGCTGCCGCCATGGATTGGATTGGCCTTGACATCTGCCTGGCAACCCTGATCGCCACGATGCTGATCAAGATCATTCCCATAAGAGTAATGCTTAGAAACATGAAGAGTGTCCGCCAAAGGCTGTCGCGGTAGGGCTGCTCCAGCGTGCCGACGTAAAGCATGCCTATCGTTCTCGCTTCCATGTCGCGGATGGGCGTGTAAGCCGTGATGTACCAGTCATTGACTACGAATGCCCGGCCACGCCAGGTCCGATTGCCACGCAGGACTTCGTCAGCCACTTCGGCGGAGGCCCGGGTAGTGATTGATCGCGTGCCGTCGGCGTTTTTGACGTTGGTCGAAATGCGCACGTCGTCCTGGAAAACAGTGGCCGTGCCCACGTCTCGGCCCTCATACGATTCCTGCTTGAATACGATGCTCCGGATCTTGTCCACTACCTCATAGTTGCGATTGATGAGCACGCCCCCAACCAATACGCCTACGAATTGCCCGTCAGCGGTGGAAACCGGAGCAGCCGCCTTAAACATCATTCCCCGCGTTTCCCTCTCCTTCCCTGGGGGACCGGCCCTGGGCGTGGGGGTGATTTCCATGCTCGCCTGTCGTGCCAGATCTGGTGATTCCCTGGCAAGCTCCTCCTGCGAAACGATCACGTTGCTCGAAAGGGGAACCCTCTTTTTTAATACGCTGCTTACGAACGGATCCTGGGCCTCGTTGTTGCCCACCATCAAGGGATTGCGGGTTCGGAAAAACACCTTGCCGGAGGCATCCAGGAGAGTCAGAACGTCAAGGCCTTCGGCTGCGAGGATTCGGTTCATCTCAGGTCCCAGGCCGCTGGGATCCTTGCGGGCCAAGGCACCGTAAATAACCATGCGGGTGGCATGGATTCGGATCGCATTTTCGAGCCGCTCGAGGTGGTTGCTCCAGATTTCCAGGGCCGCCTGAAGGTCCGAATTCACTTGTGCCTGAGCCTGCGTGTAAATCTGCTGCTGGATGACGCTGACCCCCACCACCATGGTGATCAGGGAAGGAATAAGAATCGCTATCGAGAAGCTTCTGATGAGTCTGCCCCGGATGGTTGATCTGCCCATCTTTCCATTCCCTCCTCGAAAACGCCTCGGCAATTACACAACTAGTTGAGAGCAAATTGGCTCACGACACGTTTTTTCAAGTTGTTTCACCGGGGCCAAGGGGTCCAGGGGCTAAGGGCCCGAGGTAGCATCTCAGTCCTTTGTCAGGGTTGAACTCTTTAGCTCCTGGTCCCTTTGAGCCTAGGCCACTTGTCCCTCGGCCCCCAAAACTTGCGAGCGAAGCGAGCTAGGGACGCGCGCAAGTGCGTGAACTAGGATCCCCGGGGATCCTTCCCGGGAACAACAATAGAGCCATGGGTAGATGGATTTCAATCAGTTTCACCGTCCTCATTGCGACAACGTCAGCCAGCAGCACGGTAATATGCAGGGCAAGGCAATCGGTTCTGGATATGCGCCGCAGGCCATTCCAGGGACATGAGATCAACAAAGGAACGGGACGGATGCGTGAAATGCCCCAACGGTTTGGTGACCCAAATTCAAAGTCACCAAGATCATTAAGACGTGGGTCGTTTGACCCAAAAAGTGAGCTAATTGACCACCATCAAGAAATGATTAACAAGGTTACGTATCATGCATTTTTTGAACGAGTAACGGATGTATTTATAATCTAATGATTCAAAAGAGTTTACAGCTTCATTCCCTCGGCAGGATCTTCAGGAGTGAAATCAGCCGGTCTGGCAGGGTATGTGCTTATACACTTACACCATATAGTTGGGACTGCGGCGAACTCCCAGATTGCCGGTTGGTTCCCACAGAGGCGGTTGGGGCAAAGGATCAGCAGGATGATGAGGCGTCCCCGACTTGACCTCGTTGTAATTCACTCCCAGAACGAACTAGCCGTGGCTTTCTTGTCATCCTTCCCGATGATCAACATGAGGGATGGGTGTGCGGAGTCGTCAGAGTTGCGGTATAGCGGCGTAAGTTGATCGACTCCGATCACTTAGTATTTCGTACGGCTGGGGAACGAACCGATCGATATGGCGGTCATGCTTTTCGGGGAGGACGGCTTATGAAGCAGGAGGACGTTCATGAATGGTAAGCAGCAGACTGTTCTCTACGAACAGAGTATGGACCCGGGATTGCTGGATGAAGTCTATCGCATCCATGGGGGCGAGAAGATCAAGGACTGCATTCAATGCGGAACCTGCAGCGGATCCTGTCCCGTGTCTTGGGCGATGGAAGAGACCCCGCGCCAGATCTTCGCCATGATCCGGGCTGGAATGCGCGATAGGATCCTGGATAGTCTCACGATATGGACCTGTGCGTCATGCTATCAGTGCGCACAGCGTTGCCCGCAGCAGATCAAGATTACGGACATCATGTACATGCTCAAACGCATGGCTATCAGGGAGAATCGACAGCGGAGCAAGCATGCCCGTGCCCTCTCGAAACACTTCGTTGACATCGTCAACAAATACGGCCGCAACCGTGAGACTGCCCTGATGACCAGGTTTATGCTTTCCACCAATCCGCTGGGCGCAATCGCCGCGGCGCCAATTGCGATAAGTCTCCGCATGCACGGCCGCCTTCCTCTGGGAGGCTCCCAGGTGCGCGATATTGATGGCCTCCGCAAGATTGTCGCCAAGGCTCAAGAACTGGGAGGTGAGTGAATGCGATATGCCTACTATCCTGGATGCTCTTTGGATGCAACCGCCCGGCCATATGGTGAGTCGGTGAACGCCGTTGCCGCGCTGCTCGGAATGGAGTTAGTCGAGGTCGAAGATTGGAACTGCTGTGGCGCGACGGCATATATGAACGTAAACGAGGTTTTGTCTTTCTGCCTTAGCGCACGCAACCTGGCCCAGGCTCATCGCACCGGAGATCCCCTCGTTACTGCTTGCAGCGCCTGTTTCACCAATCTGCGCAAGACCGAGGCATACCTTGTGGAATCCCCGGAACTCAAGGGCAAGGTGAATCAAGCCCTCGGCGAGGCGGGGATGCACTATGAGGGTGGTGTCACCGTCAAGCATTTCCTGCAAGCGGTGGTCGAAGACGTAGGGTTGGACCGTGTTAGAGCGCTGGTAAAGCGGCCACTCACGGGGTTGCGCGTGGCGCCCTATTACGGGTGTCAGATAGTCCGGCCCTTCGGCATCGAGGATGACACGGACAACCCAACCATGCTGGACCGGCTGCTCGAGGTGATCGGAGCCACACCCACCTATTATCCGATGAAGACAATGTGTTGCGGCGGATCATTGATGGGAACGAGCGAGGATGTAGCTCTCCGACTGTGCCGGAATCTCTTACTCTGCGCCCGGCAAGACAAGGCCGACTGTATCGCGGTTACCTGCCCCCTATGCCAGATAAACCTCGATGCGTATCAGGCCCGCATCAACAAAACCTACATGACGGATTTCCGCATCCCGGTCCTGTACTTCACACAACTGATGGGACTTGCATTCGCGCTGAAATCTGAACCGTTGGGGCTGCAACGCTGCATTGTGCCGGCAGCCGATGTCTTGGCTCGATTTGCTCAGG
>JBEKYG010000041.1:0-13077 GCA_049511215.1 Acidobacteriota bacterium
CCGGGCGTCCTTTTTACTATAAATAGTATGGCGGGAACCGAGATCATTTCCTTTGGGCCGTTTCGGCACAATCCGGAAGTGGGCGGAGTTCTGGGCCTGATCATCTCGCTGATCATCGTAGCCATAGGGCTGCTCATGCTGTGGTCCGGTAAGCACCGGTGGCGAGGGTTTTGCTTTATCACGGTACTTATCATTCAAGAGGTGCGTGGCATCTTCAGCCGCCTGATCCCATCAAAGGCCAACCCGCTGAAAACCTGAATGAGTACTTATGTCCTCCGAAGCTTGTATGGGCGGGTGAGGCGGGAGCATGCTTAATACAGGTATATGACTCGGGTGAACGTTTCTATTGGATCAAGGCATTTGAACAGTTCTCGAACCCGACATGCGGGTCGTTCTGTTCGAAGATAATAGGGAGGTTGGCATATGACTCCAAGCATCACGGGAAAAATTGCCAAGGAGACTCGGGCACGTCTCCAATCAAGCACGTACTCGCCAGAAAGAGTAGAATACTATTGCCGCCTGGTTGAGCGTATCGAGCGGGAAATCCTGCCGCACGAAGTGATCGTGAACAACCAGTACACTAAATGGTTCGAGAAGGGAGAATTTGACCTTACTGAAATCCGTCACTTCCTCACCCAGTTTTCCGTGTTCTCCCATTTTTTTATTGTGGCCCAGCTGCTGAAAACCATCAACGCACCAACCCTCGAGGCATACCACGCCTCCAAGGAAATCCTGATGAACGAGTTGGGGGTTTCCTTCCATAACCCCAACAAAAAACCGTCCGGGCAGGCTGCTTCCGCTCAGGACCCGGAGAGTGCGGCCGAATGGGAGGGTACCGTGGACGGATCGCCCTTCCGCTTTTCCGCGGCCCATTTTGAGTGGCTCCTGCGCATTACCACTCATTTGGGCCTCCAGTTTCAGGATGTCGGCAAGAGAAAACAGGCAACGCCCAGCACCCGGTTTTTCTGCGATGAGCTTGCCAGGATTTATGGATCCGAGGATACCAGCTTAGCCCTGGGCGCCAGCTTCGCGGTCGAGAATTGGGCGGCGGCAGGCTTTTGGAAAGAGCTGATCCGGGGCCTGCAGATCTTCAAAAGGAGGGAGTCCCCCGGCATGCCGCTGGGCTTCTTTACCTGGCATGACATGGTCGAGGATCAGCACGCACAGCATACCTGGGAAGAGCTTGAGGAGGAGTTTTTCGGCCACGAGGTTGTGGACGAGGACAGGTTTATCAAGGGCGGCGTCGAGATGCTGGACGGGGTGATCGCCTTTTGGAATGGCCTGAATTCGGACCGGCTCGCCTGCGGAGGCGTTCACCAGCTGGCATCCTGAGATTTGGGGAATCCGGTTCGATCTGCTCCAGACGGGGCGGAGGCGGTGGCCATTTGGGGCGAACGGATCTTGGCTGTCGGCAAGAGCCAGGACATAGCGAGATTTGGCGGCGAATCAACCTGGGTCGTCGACGCGCGCGGCGGCATGCTGACTCCCGGGTTGATTGATTCGCACACCTACCTTCCCGTGCCCGGGCTTACGTCTAGGCCCATCCAGATCCCGTTCCGGTTCATGACCTTCATGGCTGCGGGGCACTGCGGAATCACAGATCAGAACCGGACTTTGTTCGAGACAGGACTTGAGTCTGTAAAAGGTAGCCACAGCCTTCAGGCGGTGGAGCGTTCACTTCAGCTTTTTGTCGCCTGGGTGGACGCTATTTCTTGGGACCAAACTGAATCGTTGCCTTCGAGTCAAAGTGCTGGTAATTCTCGTAAGTAATTGTTTCTTCGAATCTAACCCTCTCTTCAGGGAAGTTCAGGATACTGTCACCATGTGTCCAAACCGGAAACCAATACTTCTGGTCGACGACCTGGCGCAGCGTTTCGAATTCCGGGAATTGCTCGTCGCTCTTTTGCGGGACAGGCTTGCCCACTGTCCTGACGATCTGCAGATCCTCGTCGTCGACCCAAATCTTGCCTTCGAAATAGAGCCTTCCCCCCTTTGTGCTCTTCGGCTTTACCGAAAATACGTAGCAATCCAACTCATCCACCCTTGCCTTGCCTTCATATTTCACGATGTAAAGCGGGAGTTCCTTGGTGGTCAAAGAGAACGGCTGAAGATTGTTGATGACCTCCTCATCGTGCTTGCCGAACTGAACCGACCTCAACTCGCCTCTCCTTTGAACCTGGCGAACCTCACGAGTTCCGTCGTCGCGAAAGATGACGTCGGAAATAAGCGACAGATGCTCTCGCGAAGGACTTCCATTGACGGACAGGACGCGTACCTCTGCATCCTGCTGATAGGCATATTGAATCCAAGCCTGATAGAACTCCGTCTCCTTGGTTGAGAACGCCTGGATGATCTCCTCTGGCGTCAGATCTTTTTTCGCCCCGGATTGGGTCGATGCCTGAGACGGAGTTTGCGAGGTTTGGGACTGCGTCTGACGATGCGAGCGCATTTCCCCGGCGATGGAGAAGCTGCCCAACAGAATCGAAGACAGGAATACAGCTACGCGGATAGGCTTCACCCTAATACCCTCCCTTCCCCTCAGTCTTAGATTCATTCCAAGCCCAATGGTTTCATCCAATCTTCGGTGGGAGATTTGCCCAATTGCTTGGTAGACCAGGAACATCAGGCGAGATTTGACAATGAAGCGCCTGGTATAACTCAGGAAACCGCCGGGATTGGAATCAATCGATTGAGAGACGGAGATGTGTCAAGCTCATGAGGGAGTGAAAAGTGGAAGGGAATCAAATTCCGAAATCACCGGGCCCATTAGCCCATGAGATCGAAAATCGAACGGAGCTCTTGCCGGCGCGCCAGTGCATGCCAGATCTTCGTGAACAATGTTGTTCCTCTCCCGCGGCCGCGCCGTTGGTGGCTGCTTTTTTTCTTGCAGTGTCTGAATCGCAGGCGTCCTTTGGGTGCGGCTTTACCGCAGCGTGTATTTCGTGGTTCTATTTTTGGTTCAGGCTCGGCGCATCGGGTCGGGGCGCGTTCCGTTCTGCGTCCCAGTAGGGCGATAGGTTGCGCAGGCTTGCCACAATCCGCGGGAATACCTCGATGACCTTCTCGATCTCCTCCTCTGTGTTGTATCTGCTGAGGCTGAAGCGCACAGAACCGTGGACGGCTGTGAACGGCACTTTCATGGCCCTCAGAACATGAGAGGGTTCGAGCGATCCGGACGTGCAGGCTGAGCCGCTGGAAGCACAGATTCCGTGTTCACTGAGTTGATAGAGCATTCCTTCGCCTTCGATATAATGGGACGAAATGTTCAGTGTGTTGGGGAGTCTGGGCGCACCTTTGCCATTGACCTGGACGCACGGGATCTTGTTCACCAACGCGTCCTCCAGCCGGTCTCGCAATTTTACGATCCGGGCCACGTGCTGCTCGCGGTTTTCCAATGCCAACTGCAGCGCCCGGGCCAGACCGACGATGTAGGGTACGTTTTCCGTGCCGGCGCGCCGGCCGCCCTCCTGGTGTCCTCCGATCAGATAGGGCCGGCAACGTGTGCCGCGCCGGATAAAAAGCCCGCCGATGCCCTTGGGTGCGTGGAATTTGTGCCCGGAGAAGGACAAGAGGTCCACGTATAGCAGCTCCCCTACCAGGTCAATGGGCAGTTTCCCCACCGCCTGGGTTGCATCGGTGTGAAAGACGATCGATGCGTCGGTTTCCTTGGTAATGCGCGCCAGCTGCTCGATGGGAAAAACCACGCCGGTCTCGTTGTTGGCGTACATGATGCTGACGAGCAGAGTATCGGGCGACAGCGCGCGAATGAATTCTCCCAAATCCAGATTGCCGTCGTTGTCCACGCCGAGGAAGGTCACCCTGCAGCCGTTACGTTCCATTTCCTTGCAGACCTCGAGGACGGCCGGGTGCTCCACGGAGGTTGTGATGATATGGCGCCGGTTCGGATTTCCACGGGCGGTTCCCACTATGGCTGTATTGTTGCTCTCGGTGGCGCAGGCGGTGAACAGAATCGCCTTCGGGTCCACCCCGCCCAGGCCGTCGGCAATCTTTTCGCGCGCCGCCGCGATCGCGTGCGCGGTCTGCCGCGCCTGCTCGTACATGGAGCTTGGGTTGAAATAATTGTCTGTAAAGTAGGGGATCATCGCCTGGTAGGCTTCGGGCGCGACGCGCGTCGTGGCATTGTTATCTAAATATATGGTCTTCATGGGATCACTCGACTGATTATACCTGGATGACACGGACGCGTTCGTCCACCCGGTCCTTCAAGGTTCGCTCGATCATCATCTTGAGGGTTTGGCCCGCTCCCATGCAGCCCGTGCAGGCGCCAATCAGGCGGCAGTAGACCAGGTTGCCTTTGATGTCCATGATCTCAATGTCGCCCCCGTCTGTGTGCAGCGACGGCCTGATATACTCCTCGATCGCCTTCTCCACCTTTTTGGCAAACTGGTAAGGGGAGAGCTCTGGGGCTTCGCGAACCTCGGTAGGGAGGATTTGAAATGGCTGGCTGAGCCCCTGAGTCTTCTCCGGTTTCCCCTGCCACACCTGGTCGAGCAGGTCCTGTAGCCCGCCCGGGATGTGATGACAGGACGTGCAGCCGCCGCCGGCCTTGATGGCATTGGTAATCTCAGGGATGGAGCGCAGGTTGAGCTCGCGGATCTTGCGCTTGATGTAGGGCTCCGTCAGTGAGAAACATTTGCAGACGATTCGCCCCTCTTCGGTTTCCTGGTCGTGGATGTCGATGCCGAGGCTTTTCAGGTCGACGCCGCGCCGCTGCGCCCAATTGAAAACGGCCGCCTCCAACGCTTCCGCGCCCATGACCGAGCAGTGGATCTTCTGCTCCGGCAGCCCCTGGAGGTACTCAACGATGTCGCTGTTTCGAATCCGGAGCGCGGTGATCGGAGTGTAGCTGCCTTGCTCGATGATGGCGCACAGAGCCTCGGAGGATGCGATCGCCGAAGTGCAGCCGAAGGTGAGGTATTTGGCATCTGTGATCACATCCTGCGTCGGGTCGTTGGCGTGGCGTTTGACCCGAAACGTGAATCGCATGGCGTCTCCGCAGGCGATCGAACCATGCTCGCCCATGCCATCCGGGTTTTCAATCTCGCCAAGATGAGTGCCCGGCTTTCCCTGAACGGCGTCCATGAAAAGCTGCTTTGTCTTCTCGCTGTATTCCCAGCCCATCTGCAAGCTCCATCATCTATAGATCCGACATTGCCGCGCTACCGCCAAAAAAACCAACGATGATCCCCGCCATCCGCGGCCCAACAAATGACGGCGGCATTATATCCTTTTTTCCCGGGCGCGAAACAGGAGCGAGCCAATCATACTCCGATTTAGGCGCGGGGAAGATTTGTTGCCTGCCAAGGGAGGCAACAAATGATCCGATCGGACCCAGCAAGTTCTTGCGAACGCACCGTGTTACTCGTGGCTGAAGCATTTTCTCGCTCCTGCAATCCCTGATCCCAAGATTGCGGAAAACCCAGTCGTCGCTGGTTTGCACGAGCGTTTCGAGGTACTTGTTGGTATAGACGGTCTCCGGCACATAAGAGCCGGTGCCGATGATTTTGACCTTCCTTACTATCTGTTTCATTGACCTCCAGGGGCCTCAAAAAGAGTTAACTGCAATGATCACGCGCGGACGGGGCTCCCAGGATGCACCTTCTCCGTCTCATGGTTGTTGTGCTCAAGCTCTGCCGACAAATTCGCCGGTCTGCGTGCTCACTCGTACCACTTCGCCCTCCTTGATGAAGAGGGGGACGCGCACCTGCAGACCCGTTTCGAGCGTGGCGGGTTTGGTCGACCCGCCTGAACCTGTGTCGCCCCGCGTTCCCGGTTCGGTGGACACAACGGCCAGTTCGACAAAGGGCGGCAGTTCCACCGCAATGGGATCGCCGTTGTATCTTCGCACTTGTAGCGAGATGCCGTCTTTCAAGTAGAGCCGCTCCTCGCCCAGTTGTTCTGCAGTCAAGGCGAACTGGTCATAACTCGTTTCGTCCATAAAATGAAAGCCTGCGCCATCAGAATATAAAAATGAGGCTGGGGTTAGGAGGACATCCGGTTCCTCGAACTTTTCATTGGTCCTGAAGGTTTTTTCGAGCACGGCGTCGGTGATCAAATGGCGCAGCTTGGTCCGCACCATGGTCGAGGCTCCGCGCGCGCTCGGCGAAGCGAAGAAGACCTCCATCACGGTGTAAGGCTGACTGTCCACCGTAATCAGCATTTTGCGTTTTAGTTCATTAGCTCCAATAAGCGCCATTCCCTTTTACCTCTACGATCCATTATTGAAATTCACCCGCGGTGCGGCCTTCTAAAGATATGACAATCTCGCCCTTGGGTAAACAGCGGTAATTGGCTATCGTCCTGATATCAGGGAAGCGGCCGCCCGGCCATCTGCCATGCTTTGATTGCATCCACAGGATGGATCAGCATGATGATGTTGAGAGTCAGGTTATCGCGTATCCAGAGCGCGCAGCCGACTTCGATGGTGATAAGCGCGGCCACACTGATCCACGGCCGCGCGCGGCAGGCAAACAGAAAGGCGATCGACATCATCAGAATGTCGCTCAGCGAGTTCAGGACGCTATCGCCGACATAGCCGAGTGATATGGTGACCTCGCGGTAGCGATTGATAATGAGCGGAGAATTTTCCAAAATCTCCCATCCGGCCTCGAGCAACACGGCGATCAGGAACCGGTAGCGAACAGGCAGCTTCCGTGCCGCCAGCCAAAGCAGCATAAAGAACAATAGCCCGTGTACCAAATGGGTAAAGGAATAAGGATCCGCAAACCTCTGCGAATTCTCGCTGCTCCAGATATTACCTTCCCAAAGGCCGAACTTGCCGTCCGGACCCAGGGGCGACCTGTCCATCCACAGTTCAATCGACCCCGTCAGCATAAGGGTGACAAGGAACGCAAGGACAATAAACCGATATCGCCTCAGGGATTCGAACATGTTCTGCTCAGCCTGGTGGCCGTAAAAACAGTCGCGAACCGCAAAACGCACGAGAGACACGAAATAGATTCTATCGTGTCTCTCGTGCGTTTCGCGGTTCCCTGGACAGTTCGACGTTATCTCGCGTAGATCGCCGAATTGAACACGACCCTGAAAGTCCCGAACGGCTGATCGCGCCACTCGGGGCGGAAGCCGATGAGCACGATGTGTCCCTTATCGAGCTCGACGTCGAGCGCGGCCGCCTTTCCCTGGAGGTACTTCTCGCCGATCAAATACCCTGACAGGAGCGGCGAGCCTGTCTCCTCATATTTCGCAAGTACTGTTCCCTTGAAGCCTTCGAGCGTCTCGAACACCGGGCTGCTGTCGACGAACACGGCTGCCTGCGCCGGCATGCCGGCCATCACCGGGTGGGTCGGATCGGTTGTCACCTGGACGATCGAGCCGCGCAGGAAGAAGTCCTGGGATCGCAGCCCGTCGGCGGCATTCTTGACCGGCAGCTTGAATTGCTGAACGGCAAAGCGGTAGGCGCCGTTGAAGCAGACGAGGGTGCCGCCGCCGCGAATGAACGCCTCGAATGCCGACAGGTCGTCCTGGGTGAGCGTGTAAGCATATTCAGGGCGCACAGTCCCTCTGCCCCCGCCCCCACGACCTCCGGCCGCCGGTGCCGCCCCTGCTTGTGCCGCGGCGCCCGCGCCGGCTGCCCGACCTGCGGCGCCTGCCTGAGCCGCCGCAGCCCCTCGACCGCCTTGGCCTGCACCACCACCGCGGCCGCCGCCCCCTTCCACCGGAATCCTCGCGTCGTCGGCGAGGATGATGACATCGACCTTGTCACGGAGCGGCGAGTGGAAGTCTTCAGGATGGAGGCTCACGAATTCGAAGCCGTATCGCTCGAGCAGCCAGCGCGTCCAGCCTTCGTCCATGCTGCCGCTCCACGGTTGGAACAAACCGATGCGCGGCCTCTTTACCGGCGTGCCGCTCGCGGCCGTGCGCTCGGCGACGAGCGCCAGCGAACTGGCCAGTTCAGACTGAGCGGACTCGGAAAGGCCTCGGATCACATAGCGTGCGCCGGCGCTCGGCGTGCCGACGACGAACTCGACGCTCGCGCCCTGTTTCCACGCGCGGTTGAGAGCACGGAAGGCGTTGTTCTGCGCGGGATCCACGGCGAGCGCAGGACCGCTGCCGGTAATCTTGCCTGCCTGCGGGACGATGGCTGCCGCGGACGGATTGGAGTCAAACCCGATTCCAGGCACGCTGTCAAAAGGCGTTGGATCGCCCGATTCGTTCAGGTTGTACGGCGTTGGTTTGACCTTCGGATCCGGCATCGGGCCCAGCAACTTCATTTTCGCGCGCATCTCATCGGTGAGCGGCGTTGCGGCGATCGCAATCTTGACCCCCATCTGCAGCGGCAGGGTCCAGCCGGAGGCGTCGTAAGGCTGCAGGGGCGGGCCGCCCGGGTACTGGCGCAGATCCGGATATTTCTGAACATCGAGCACCTCGCGGGCCAACGCAGCGAACTCCTGGTCGGTCGGGATCACCCATGTGCCGGCCGGATAGGTCACGTTCTCGAACGTGATCGGCGCCGAGAGCTGCGATACACGGACGCCGGCGAACGCAAGACGACGAAGCATCTCGACGGCCGCGACCGGATCGCGCTGGTCCTGCGGAATGAAATAAGCATAGGGCGCGCTCTTCTTGCCTTTGGCGATCTGATCGCGGCCGGCCTGGTAGCGATTGTAGAGCAGCGACTCCTTGTACTTGGCGGCCCACTCGAGCGTCGACAGCGAGGCGGTCTCGTCGTAGGCAATGGCGTCGGCCAGGCGCCACCAGCCGGGCTGCCATGGGCTGGAGTACAGGCTCTGTGGCCTGAAGTCGCGGTCAGCCTCCCGGATGTCATTGATCGTGTACTCGCGGGGGACGGCGCCGTTCCCCGCCGTCTCAGTCCAGAATGCCGGGATGTTCTTGAACATTGGCGCATAGTCGACGTAGCCGGGATACCAGGCATCGAAGGAGGTGCCCATGTGCGTGGCGCCGGTTTGCCCGCGCTCTTCAAGGCCCTTCGCAATCGCCATCCCAATCATGTTCACTTCGCGCGACATCAGGTAAGGCGCATCCAGCCCGACCGGCTCTGAGAACGGGGGCAGCCAGATGCGCGTCGGAAACGGCGCCGTCTGGTGAAACACGTAGATGATGTGGGGCTCCCACTGGCGCCAGAAGTGCTCCATCACGCGCGATTCGATCATGTTCATCATGTAGGCGTCGCGATTGTTGTCGTGACCGACGTACTCCTGATATAGGCGCGGCAAACCCGAGCCATCGTAGGGCGTGCCGACGTTCTTCATGTACCATTCCGCCACCATTTGCTGGCCGTCCGGGTTCATGGTGGGCCACACAATGGCGATGTCATTGTCCAGGATGATCTTCATCTGTGGATCGGTCGCGCGGCTCAGCAGGTCGTAGGCGAGCTGCGGCATCATCTGCGCCCCCGCCACTTCGCTCGCGTGGCAGCCGCCATCAAGGTGAATGAACGCCTTGCCCTCGAGCGCGAGCTTGTGAGCCTCATCGTCGGTCAGGCCCTGGGGATGTGCCAAACGTTGCGCAATCTCACGATAGTGATCGACATTCGCCAGGTTTTTCGGGTCCGAAATCAGCGCAAAGTAGGTCGTGCGCCCCAGGGTCGACTTCCCGGCCTCCATGAGCTTCAGGTACTTGCTCGAGGCAGCGAGTTTCTTGAAATAGTTGATCGATTGGTCATAGGTCGCCAGCTTGTAATCGGCGCCGGGCTTGAATCCGAATACGGATTCCGGTGTCGGCACCGGGCTCGGGCCTGCGAACAGCACAACTTGGCTAACGAGTAGCAAAGCAAGAATCACTCTTGCCGTCTTTCCCATAGTGATCGCTCCTATCAAACGCGTTTTCCGGGCTGAAGCGCGACTGCAAATAAAGAGGAGCCATCCTACCTCGGGGAACCGAGGGACACAACACTCATTTGAGGGATCTGTGATTCAGAAACCACAAGAAAAAAAGCAGCCACGAATCACACGAATAGCACGAATGGAGTAGGGGCAGATGCGGAGCCTGCGCTTTCCCCCCTTCGCAGGCTCTGTGTTGCTCCATCCCGCTGCTGCTCGTTGGAAGTCGCCTCGCTTTTCGTGTTATTCGTGTTATTCGCGGCTATGTTTTTTCCCCACTGTCTGAATCGCAGTGACAGGATGGGCGCCGGATCTTGATCATTACCAACATCACGCTTTCGCCCGGACCCCTCATCCGATGTAGAATGGTGGTGGTTGTAAGTCCAATAGGAAGATTCGGCATGGTTTCGATGATCCCTATCGTTCCGCGCAAGCGGGTATGAAGGGAAGTCGCCTAACCGTGGCGTCCTATTGCCGGTGCCTTTATCTTGAATCAGGTGATGACCACGAGGTGTCTTGGAGTCGATCGGAATCTGTTATGCCAACCAAAATAAGTATCAAGCTCATTGTCGCGGTGGGGAGCGTGGCGGCGATTATTATCGGCTTTTTCGCCTATGTGATTCTCAGCGCCCAGCAACAGCAGCTCAACAACGAATTGCGGCGCAGCGCGCATCAGCTGAGCGAGACCGTAAAGGACAGTACGCACTATGACATGCTAATAAATCAGCAGGAAGCGGTGCATCACATCATCACTACTATTGGAAAGCAACCGGGCATTCAGAAGGTGCGCATCTTCAACCGGGATGGCGCGGTCATCTTTTCCACCGATGCGGCCGATGCCGGCAAGATGGTGGACAAGAGAGCAGAAGCCTGTTATGCGTGCCATGCGGCAGACAGACCCTTGGAAAAACTGCCGATTTCGGATACCACGCGTATTTTTGAGGTTGCCGGCCGCGGTCGCACCTTAGGCATTATCAACCCGATCTACAATGAGCCAAGCTGCTGGCAAAGCGACTGCCATGAGCACAAGCCGGAGCAAAAAGTTCTGGGCGTGCTGGATATCTCGATGTCGCTGGACGAAGTGGATCGCGATATGCAAGCCAGCAAGAATCGCCTCTCGCTTCTGGGTATCGTTGCCATTGCCGCCGTGAGTTTGATGATCTATTTTCTGGTCAGCCGGATTGTGCTTAAACCCGTGCATGAAATTGTCGCGGCCACACGCAAGGTGGCGGCAGGCGATCTCAATTACAAGATTGCCGTGACCAAGCGCGATGAGATCGGCATACTGGCCAACTCCTTCAATGAGATGACGCAAAAACTCTCCGAGGCTCAGCGCCAGGTGTATCAATCGCAGAAGCTGGCAGCCGTCGGGCAATTGGCCGCCGGGGTGGCGCATGAAATCAACAATCCGCTCACCGGCGTGTTGAGTTTCAGCAGCTTTCTGCTGAAGCGCGCGCAGGACAAGCCGGAATTTAAACAGGATCTGGAAGTGATCGTGCGCGAAACCCAGCGTTGCCGTGGGATCGTAAAGGGCCTGCTGGATTTCTCCCGGCAGTCGCCGCCGGAAAAACATGAGAGTGACATCAACGAGATTGTCGAGCGAGCGATAAGTATCGTACAAATCCAGCTCGACGCACATCGCGTCGAACTGAAAAGAAATCTGTGCGCCGGCCTGCCGAAGGTCCCCGCCGACGCCAATCAAATCCAGCAGGTTCTGGTAAACTTGCTTCTCAATGCCAATGACGCCATCGGCGAAGGTGGTGGTACAATTGGGCTGGCCACGAATATCAGGACGGATGGCGACACGATTCAGGCCCAAACAGAAGAAATCGAAATCTGCGTGAGCGATACCGGCTGCGGCATCTCGGCAGCCGACCTTCAAAAAATCTTCGATCCCTTCTTTTCCACCAAGGGACCGAAGGGTACCGGGCTCGGGCTCGCGGTAGCGTGGGGCATCATTGAAAAGCACAACGGACGCATTGAAGTCGAAAGTGAAGTGGGCAAAGGAACAACGTTTCGCGTTCTGCTGCCGATGGGCGAGAAGTAGGTGAGTAACAAACCAGGAACGCCAAGGGCTTTCGTCGAACGTGCCTTGCCAGGCATCATGGTTGGCCTGTTCAAAACACAGTCGTGCGGATATCATCTATTGCCGGCGATTTCCTGGCTTGGCAATTATTGAAGAGAGGCAGATATGGTCCCCATACTCGTGGTGTCGATGATCGTGGCATTCATCGTTATCGATTTGCTGATTCGGATGATCTCGGGACGGATACGCGAAGCCAAAGCGCGCAAGGAACGTCTGGCAGCGCTGGATATCGGCCTGCGGCTTGATTTCACCCATGAAGCCAAATCGCTCAAGCGGGTCGATGTTGCCAGGCCTTTCGCGCGCATACTTGCGGTTGACGATGAAGCCATCGTGCTCGACAGTTTCAGAAAGATCCTGGTGGCCGCCGGCTACGCGATCGACACGGTCGAAAGCGGCCGCGAGGCGCTGGGCCTGGTGCAGAAAAACAAATATGACTTTGTCTTCACGGATCTGAAAATGCCGGAGATGGATGGCTTGGACGTGGTAAAGGGCGTGAAACATTTCAGCCCGGAATCGGACGTCATCGTCATCACCGGCTACGCCTCCATCGAATCTGCTGTCAATGCGATGAAGTACGGCGCACTGGATTATGTGCAAAAGCCATTCACCGAAGACGAACTTGTGGAATTCACCAAGAAATGCCTGATTCGCCGCCAGGATCATCAGCAGAAGCAGCTCTCGTCTACGGTGCGCGTGGTTACCACGGATCGAGCGCCGGCGCACGAATTCGGCCTGCCGGGCGGCGTGTTTATTTCCGCCGGACATGTTTGGGCAAATGTCACCATACCGGGCATGGTGCGGTTGGGCCTGGATGATTTTGCGCGCAAGATGATCGGACGCATTGATGCTATCGAGCTGCCGGCCAAAGGCGCGACGATCAAGATGGGCGATCGGCTCTTTGGCGTTCGGCAAGGTGAGCGCGAGGCCATTTTTCATGCGCCGATCTCCGGCACGGTGCAAGCGCTCAACGCCGATTTGCCGCAGAATCTGGATTGGCTGGAAAGCCACCCCTATGAAAAAGGATGGGTGTGCTCGCTGAAACCGGCGCATCTGTCCGATGAGTTGGAGCATCTGAAAATCGGCGAGAAAGCGGCGACCTGGTACCAGACAGAGATTACGCGTTTGCGTGAAATGCTGGCGCCTGCGGAGGGCGCTGGCCAGTCCTCCCTT
>JBEKYG010000042.1:0-13062 GCA_049511215.1 Acidobacteriota bacterium
CGCAAAGCAGCCGCGCAAGGATTAGGAATGGCACAGCACAATCTCGGATTCGCATACCAAAATGGTAAGGGTGTGCCTCTGGACTTCAAAGAGGCAGAAAAATGGTATCGGAAGGCGGCGGACAATGGCTGCGTACCGGCACAAGAACGCGTGAAAAAGGGATTTTCCTTCTGGACAAACTGGTTCAGCTGAATCCAGCAAGCCGCGGCAGGACCTGAATGGCGCCCGGTTTCATGAAGAATATCCGGGATGAGGCTACTCGTATCGCAGCGCCGCCATCGGGTCCACGCCGGTCCCGCGCCGGGCAGCGAAGAAGCTTGCCGCGGCCGCCACGCAGAGCAGGAATACCGTCACGATCGTGAACGAGACCAGGTCCACTGGACTGATTCCGAACAGCAGGCCCGCCAGGATTTGCGACGCTGCCGCGGCTCCGGCCACTCCGATGGCCGCGCCGGTTGCTTGCAAGCAGCGGATCGCCTTCTGCTCCAGCGACCGCTCTGCGCAAGTGCTCTTCGTGCTGGGCCTGCTTCGGCCAGAGCGTGATGACTGCCGCGGCGAATCGCATCTCCAGGTCACTGTCGCGCAGCTTCGTGGCTTCCTGGACGAAAGCATATCCGTTTGCGCCTGAACCGGGCGCAGCGGCACGCCGCGGTGTTTCCATGCGCACGATCGCCGGTGTTGGCATCCCGGTATTCAATCCCTGCTCTCTACCCTCCGATCTTTACAGGTTGCGAGAGGAGCGTGTCCTGCGATGATCCGCCTACGAGCACTTTGTAGTCGCCGGGCACGAGTTCCCAGGCATCTTTGTCCGCGTTGAAGATGGACAAAAACCGTGAATCGAGCTTCAGCGAGACGGGCTTGGTTTCGCCGGCTGCGAGTTCCACCCTCTCCCAGGCAACCAGCCGTTTCGGAGGCTCGCCTGCGCTTGCGGGCAGCGACACATAAACCTGTGCGATTTCTACTCCCGCGCGGTTGCCCGTGTTTTTGACACTGAAGGTGACCGTCACGTCCTTGTCTGACGCCGACGCCTTGAGATTGGCATAGGCGTAGGTGGTGTACGATAGCCCAAACCCGAAAGGAAACAGCGGTTGTTTATTCTCGGCCTCAAACCACTTGTAACCTACCTTTAGACCTTCGGTATAAGGTATATCAAACGGCGGCATCCCGCCGCGTCCACCTCCGCCCGCGGCAGCACCGCGAGCGGCCGCGGCCTGCGCCGTTTGCGTCATTCCGGGAATCTCCGGATGTGGCAGGTCTTTCTCGGTTTTGGCAAATGTCACTGGCAGCTTCGCGGAAGGATTCACCTGGCCGAAAATAATGTTGGCCATCGCCGGGGCGCCGCCGATGCCGGGAAACCAGGCTGCCAGCACAGCGCCGACGTTGTTGATCCACGGCATGCTCACGGGTCCGCCGGTTTCCAACACGACGATCGTACGCGGATTGGCTGCAGCGACAGCGCTGACCAACTCATCCTGATTGCCGGGCAGGGACAGCGTGGCGGAATCGCGGCCTTCGGACATCGGCTGAACAACGAACACGATGGCAATTTCTGAGGTTTTGGCCAGACCGGCCGCGGTCGCCGGATCCGTCCCCTCGTTGTACTCCACTTTGGCATTCGGCGCCTTGGCGCGAATGGCCTTCAGCGGCGAGGAAGGGAAGTAAACCGAATTCTCCGTGCCGCCTCTGGCGCCCGCTGCCGGAGAGGCCCCAGCGGGTCGAGGTTGCGGCGGGACGGCGTTGCCGCCGGGCGCGTTGACCTGCGCCGATCCTCCGCCCGATGGCACGCCCACATCCGAGTGCCCCCCGATCACGGCGATCGACTTGACCGTGGCGTTCAGCGGCAATTGCTTGTTGGCGTTCTTGAGCACCACAATGCTCTCCTCGGCAATGTGCTGTGAATCCTCGAGCCCGCGGAAGACATCGACGACCTGCTGCGCGGGCGGATAATCGATCACGCCCACGGCAAACATCGAACGCAAAATTCTATGCACCATATCGTCGAGGCGCGCCATGGGGACTTCCCCGCTCTCGACCGCTTTCTTGAGCGCGTCACCGAAGAAGCCGCTGCCCGGCATTTCCTGGTCGAGCCCGTTCAACGCGGCTTTTACCGTGCTGTGGGTGCCGCCCCAATCCGACAGGACCCAGCCCTGAAAGCCGAAGCTTTTCTTGAGCACTTGATTCAGCAGGTAATCATTCTCACACGCATAGTCGCCGTTGACCTTGTTGTAGGAGCACATCACACCTGCGGCCTGCGATTCGCGGCACGCGATTTCGAACGCCAGGAGGTCCGTCTCCCGCATGGAGCGCGTGTCGAGGATCACGTTGCCGATATTGCGTCCGGTCTCCTGGTCATTCAGCGCGTAGTGCTTGAGATCGCCCATGATGTGCTGGTCTTGAACACCCTTCATGAGCTGGCCGACGGTCTTCCCGGCCAGGATCGGATCCTCGCCGGCGTATTCGAAATTGCGGCCGTTGCGCGGCTCGCGCGTGATGTCGACGCCGCCGCCGATCGACATGTTGTATCCCTGGTCGCGGAGTTCCCTGCCGATTACGGAGCCATACAGGTGGGCGGCATTGAGGTCCCAGGTGGCCGCCAAACCAAGACTCGAAGGCAGGAGCGTCGAGTAACGGCTTCTTGCGGCGCCCCGCGTGACGCCGACGGCAGAGTCGGCCATGTTGATATCGGGAATTCCAAGCTCGGGGATTCCCGGAATCCACCCCGCGCCGCCATTCGACCGGTTCGGCTGCGCCGCACCGCCGCCGGGAGCACCGGATCCGCCCGTGCCGCCGTGCACAAGTTGGATCTTCTGGTCCAGCGTCATCTTTGCCATCACGAGATCAGCGCGCTGATCCGGGGGCATATTCTTATCCATCCAGGATCCGGCCGGCAGAGCATTGGCGCCCCTTCCCTGAGGAGAACCTGGAGTGGCCAATACAGCCAGGAGCACGGTTGCGATTGCAGTGACCAGAAACAAACGAGGCAGTTTATGACGCGGCATCGACGATCCTCCCTTGGCGAATGCTGTCCCGCACTTTGCACAGAGCGCTTCCTTATGGAACGCGGCAATCTTATCATGAACTGAAGCGCTCGTGCCGGGGCAATCCGTGATCTAACTCGCCCGCCGAGTGGATCCATTCACGCGGGAGAACACGAAATGGAGTGAGGATAATGTTCAGAGCGTAGTGCCCGCCGGCGGCGAAAAAATCGGAAAGGCGCGCTTCGCCGTCTTCGGAAAGACCACATACCCCGATGCAACGTTCACGCCGCGGCTGTCCTACGGCACTGCAGAGTAGACTTCGGGATTGACGCAATTGGGCAGGCGCTCGCCTTTTAGACCGGCGATCAGGTTTTCGGCGGCCATCAGCGACATCCTGGCGCGCGTCGCCCAGCTGGCGCTGGCGATGTGAGGGCACACGACCAGATTATCCAACTCGAGAAGCGGGCTGTCGATGGGCAGGGGTTCAGGATCGGTGACATCCAGGCCGGCGGCGAAAATGCGGCGGGACTTGAGTGCGTCATAGAGAGCCTTCTGGTCTACGATCGGGCCGCGTGCGGTATTTACCAGTATCGCCGTGGGCTTCATCTTTGCCAGGAAGGCGGCATCGACTAGATGGCGTGTTTCATCGTTGAGCGGTGTATGGACGGAAACGAAATCCGCCTCGCGCACAAGCGCATCCAACTCGGCGGGCTCGGCGGCCACGCCGGCTTCGGGGGCGGCAGGGTAGGGATCATAATAGAGGATGCGCATGCCGAATCCGGCAGCCCGGCGAGCGACCGCACGCCCGATGCGGCCAAAACCTACAAGACCCAGGGTTGCCCCCACGAAATCGGCCCCCAGCATAAAGGAGGGACTCCACGTTTTCCACCCGCCGTTGCGGACGGTCCGGTCCCCTTCCACAACCCGACGTCCGGTAACCATCAGGAGGGCGAAAGCCATGTCGGCGGTCGCATCCGTGAGAATGCCCGGCGTATTGCCTACCGGAATCCTTCGGGCGGTAGCATCGGAAACGACGATGTTGTCAAATCCGACGGCATGATTGCTGATGACCTTCAATTGGGGGCCGATGGCATCCATGATTTCGCCATCGATCCTGTCGGTCAGCAGGCAGAGCATCCCAGCCACACCGCGAGCGCGCTTGAGAATCACCACGCGGCTGGGTGGCAGTTCCCCGGGCCAGACGTCCGCATCACAGAATCCTGAGATGAGATTCATCCCCTGATTAAGAATGACGCGGGTAACAAACACTTTCGGCTTCGCCATCCAGCCCTCTTTTTGGCGCAGACCTTGCCAGTTCACCCCGATAGGCGACTGGCATTCCCAACCACTACAGGGATGAAACGGATCAGATCTGCGTTCGCCTTTTTCAAAAATAAAACCATTCCTGTCGCCGAAATCTACTTGGTCTTATATGGGACGTTCAGCTGCGCGAACAAAAAGGCATAGACATCCGCCTCCTGCTCGATCCTGTCACTCAAGCCGGTGCCGTGACCGTGGCCAGCCTTCGGATCGACAGCAGACTCGAGCACGACCAGGAACGGCTGGTTCTTGGGTGGCTGCGATTTCATCGCAAAGAGCTTCTTTTTGTAGGTGATGCCGTAGTACTGCGCGTTTTCCGCGTCGTGAATGCTCTTGAGGCGCTGATAAATCTGCTCGCGGAAAGGGATCTTGTCGAGGTAACCGCGGGTGTGGGCGTTCTGCGCGTCGTTCCACTTGCGGACGGCGGGGTCGTCGAGGTTGTCCAGCCAGCGATAATTGTCAACCGTTTTCGTTCCGAAGTGTTCTTCGACGACCGGCTTTTTTCCCGTCGCCGGGAACGTTTCGCGGTTATTCGAGCATCCCGCGGCCATCACGGAAGCAGCCAAAGCGGCGAACAGAACTGCAGACGCCGGACCATTGCATACAAAGCACATTGCGATCCCTCCGTTTGATCCAGACGCACGTATGCCGCGATACGGCGGCATGCCCACGATTTTAGCATAATCGGCCCCCTGGGATTTCGGATCAGCGGGGCCAGGGATATTGATATTTGTAATTGGGAGGCTTGTTGGCCTTGATCGGCGGATCAAAGAACTGGTTGAACTGGTTCATGGGTATTCTTAGTCTGTGCAGTAAAAGGAAACCGCCTTGCGCTGCCCGGAGTTGATCTTTTGCCGTATTCCAGAGGTCGGACGATGATTGGGCTTCAAAGGCATTCGCCTTTTGCGGCGTACCCGTGGCGGGCACCCTCGAACGGAACATGGCAAGGTGGAACGTCTCGGCGACGTTGCCATAGAGTCTTAGTATATTCGCCTCCGCTTCGTTCGCAGCCTTCGGCCTGGCCACGTCCACCTCAACCTTGAGGTCCCGAATCAATTCCTCTGCCTTGGTGTCATAACGATCGAGCGCGAGAATTTCCCCTCCGGTGCTGTACAGATCCCAGAACTTAGGTGGCTCGACCTTCTTTTTGACGCAGGCGGCATAGAGAAGCAGCGGTGCTACGAGCAACAGCGCGGCGGCTTGCTTCACGTTATTCCTCCACTTCTGGGGTCGGGGATATCATGCGGGCCGCAGAGGTTACGAAACTGGCTTTTTAATGCTCTGCCGTTGCCATGTATACAATCACGGCACGAAATAGCCCGCTCAGGAATCTCTATTTGCGATTACCCTGACCCTTACTACGAGCCGACGGTGTCGTTGTTTCTCTCCCATCCGCGGCTGTATTTCGGGGACAGCCACTTAGCCTGACGCAGTATTTGTGACACTATATTTGCTCGAGGATTGGGGGAGGTAGTGCTCCACAGAATCCGCAGATTGATATTGCCTCCCCCGATCTGATACCCCGCTGCTTGGTCGGCTTGCATCAAATATGGTTATATGCTATGCATATTATATGTCACAACGAACCACCCTGATCCTGGATCCGGAAACGAGGCAGGCCGCGCGGCAGTTGGCCCTTCGTTACAATTGCTCGACCTCCGAAGCGATACGGCGTGCAGTGCTGCGTCACAGGGATTTAGTTTTCGGAGTCCCAGCGGAAAGTCGAAAGGTGCGCCGCAAGGTCCTCGATCATCTCTTCGAGCTCTTTGATGGCAACGATGCCGAGGAGGAAATCCGCCGACTCAAAGCTCAGGATTACGGATTCTGATGCGCTATCATATTGACACTGACTTTCTAATATTCGCCCTCTCGGTCGCCGGACCGGAGCGCAAACGCATGATGCAACTCGCCGAGTCGGACGCCGAACTCCAAATGAGCGCCGTAGCCTGGTACGAATTTTCCAGAGGCCCGCGCACACCCGAGCAGCTTTCTATCGCCCGTTCTTTTTTCTTTGATGACGGAATCATCCCGTTTTCCGAGGAGCTTGCCGCGATCGCGGGAGATGTATTTCGAAGCATCGGTTCTCCGCGACGGCGTGCAGCCGATGTGGCCATTGGAGTCACTGCGGCTGCGATGGGCGCGACGCTCTTGACGCGAAATGCCAAGGACTTCGCCGGCATTCCCCATCTTCGACTCGACTGAGCCACTGGTCTCTCGTCCCCGATATCTCTCTCAGAAGACCCAGCCCGAAATCAGCACTCAGCGCTTTAACGGGTGACGCGGGCGCTGGCCCCCTTCATGACCTTTTCCACCTCCGCCAGGGTGGCCATGGTGGTATCGCCCGGGGTGGTCATGGCGAGGGCGCCGTGTGCCGCTCCGCACTCGACCGCCCACTGCGGATCCCGGCCCATGAGGAATCCGTAGATCAGGCCCGAAGCGAAGGAGTCGCCGCCCCCGACCCGGTCGTAGATCTCGAGGTTTTCACGGTTGGCGGCACGATAGAGTCTGCCATCGCAATAGCAAACCGCGCCCCAATCATTGACGGTTGCGGTCCTGGCATTCCGCAACGTGGTGGCCGCAACCTTCAACCCGGGATACTCTGCCAGGACGCGCTCGATCATGCGCCTGAAGTTCTCCGGATCCAGCTGCGAGAGGTTTTCGTCCAGACCCTCAACTGCGAATCCGAGCGCTGATGTGAAGTCCTCCTCGTTGCCAAGCATGACGTCCACATGGGATGCCAGTTCACGGTTCACTTCCTGGGCGCGCTTTTTCCCGCCGGTCGACTTCCAGAGTGATTCGCGAAAGTTGAGATCATACGAAACCACCGCGCCATAATGCCTGGCGGCCTTCATCGATTCTATTGCAACCAGCGGTGTGGATTCCGACAAGGCAGCAAAGATGCCGCCGGTGTGAAACCAACGGGCGCCGTAGCGGCCGAACACCTGATTCCAGTCGATATCCCCGGGCTTGAGCTGCGAGGCGGCGGTGTGGCCCCGGTCCGAGCACCCCAGAGCGGCACGCAATCCGAATCCTCGCTCGGTGAAATTGAGCCCGTTACGCACCGTGCGGCCGACGCCGTCGTATGGGACCCATTTTACCTGCGATTGGTCAACGCCGCCCTGATAGATCAAGTCTTGAATGAGGCGTCCCACGGGGTTGTCTGTAAAGGCGGTGACGATTGCGGTATCGAGGCCGAAGCAGCGCTTCAGGCCGCGTGCCACGTTGTATTCACCGCCGCCCTCCCATGCGCGAAAACTCCGTGATGTGTGAATGCGCTCATTGCCGGGATCCAGCCGGAGCATCACCTCACCCAGGCTGATGAGATCCCATTTGCATTCCGATTTGGATCTTATCTGCAACATTGGGCCATCCCTGTCTTCGGCCGGAAAAGGGGGGCAGTCCCCTTTTCCGGAGGTCATATTTGCGATCTGTGAATGGTAGTGGAAAAGGGAACTGTCCTCTTTTCCCTACTCAGCTCTCTATATGCCGCAGGTTCTCGTCGAGCGGTATCATCTTCGGCATGAGCAGGTGAACCACTCCGAGGACTACCATGTACATGGAACCTGCAATCATAAAGGCGAAGAAGTAGCCTGCAGGCCCGCTCGAAGAAAGCACCTGACCAAGATTGTAATCTGCAAGAATGCCGGCCACGGCGCCGACCATGCCGCCGATGCCCGTGACGGACGCTACGGCCTTTTTCGGAAAGACGTCGGAAACGAGAGTGAAGATGTTGGCCGACCAGGCTTGATGAGCCCCTGCCGCAAGTGCGATGAGTAACACGGCAATCCAATAGAACTGGTCAGAGCGAGCGCATGTGATAAGAACGGCCTCCATTCTCTTGGCCTGCTCAGGTGTCATCACGCTGCCGATCGCCTTGACAAACTCCTTGGCGGAGCCATAGCTGTTTCCGGCAAGGGCACGAAGCGCATTCTGGACATCCGCGGGCACAGGCTCTTCGGTCTTTATTACCTTTGCCTTGCCTCCGACAGTGACGATTTCTTCCTTTGCCAAGGTGGCTTTCTGAAGCCGGTCCAAGAAGGATTGGTCCACTCTGAACCGGGTGTCGAGTTGAGTAACGAACATCACGGGCAGGATGCAAAGAGCGCAAAACAGGAGGGTGGTCTTGCGCGCGCGGTTGACGGGCCACCCCTTTTTGATAAAAAAGGATGACATCCAGCCGCCCGCCACGCTTCCTCCATCGGCGAGGACATAGATTGTTATCAGAGGCAGCGCCAGGCCCTTGATGTCCAAGCCAAACCGATCGTAAAGAAACTTTCCGCCCCAAAAGAGGTAAAACCACCAGACTGCGTCCGTGATCTTGGCTACGCCAAAGGCCCAGGTCTCTCGCACCGGCAGCACTTTCAGCCACGGCACCCTCTTGGTAGAGGTTTGAGCGATTGAATCACTGTTGATATAAGCCATTTCCTCTTTTGAGAGACGCGGATGCGTTTCGGGACGCCCATAAACTCTCAGCCAGGTCACAACCCATAGCGCACTGAAGACGCCCGTCGTAAGGAAGGCATATTGCCAGTTGGCGCCGTCAGGCGACACTACCAGGGGAATGACCAATGGGGCGAGTATGGCGCCGACGTTGGAGCCGGCGTTGAATATTCCCGTGGCGAAGGCACGTTCCTTTTTTGGGAACCACTCCCCGACAGTCTTGATGGCGGCGGGGAAGTTGCCGGACTCACCGAACCCGAGGCCGAACCGGGCGATGGAAAAGCCTAGCAGGCTGAACGCGGGACGCACCGCCGCGTGCAGCATGCCGAAGAAGCTCCAGATGGCGATTGAGAGTGTGTAGCCGATTTTGGTGCCCAGCCGGTCAATGATTGCGCCCATGCAGAGCATGCCGATCGCATAGGCGGACTTGAAGGCAATGTTGATCGTGGCGTAGTTCTTATCGGTCCATCCGAAGACCTTATATTGAAGCGTTGGGCCCAGCACGCCAAGAATACTTCGGTCCATGTAATTAATGGTCGTTGCGAAAAACAACAAAGCGCAAATAGTCCATCGGAAGCGCCCGATCAAGGCCGGGCTGTCCGAGGCAGCGGTTTTCTGCGTTTCCGGGATCTTCAGGGATGCCTGGCTCAAAGTGGTGTCCTCCACGCGCGAGTTAGATCTGCGTTTCTCCTGGCTCCACCATTCCACGGTGGCTGATGATCACCGGGGATTTCCTCCAGCATATGGATTAGGATCCCCTCGATCAAGATGGATTCTCCCGCGCACAGGCCGCCACGGGAGTTGAAACTTTCAATCTGAGATTACGGTTTCAGCTGTGGCCCTCGGCGGAATAGCGCTCCCTGTGGTGAAATGGTTAGACGCCGCTGTAGGCCGAGAAACCGCCATCGACGGGCACGATCGTGCCCGTGACAAACGCTGATGCGGGTGATAGCAGCCAGAGCACAGCGCCGAGCAAATCCTCAGGATCCCCAAACCGCGCCATGGGAGTATGCGCCAGGATCGATTTCCCACGAGCCGTCAGCTCGCCGGTCTCGCGATCCTTGAGCAAAAATCGGTTTTGATCTGTAAGGAAAAATCCGGGAGCTATAGCGTTGACGCGAATGCGCGGCGAATATTCGTGAGCCATGTGCACCGCAAGCCACTGCGTGAAGTTGCTCACACCAGCCTTCGCAGCCGAGTAGGCGGGTATCCGGGTCAGCGGGCGGAAGGCGTTCATCGAGGATACATTCAGAATGACGCCGCTGCCGTGCTCAGCCATGGTCTTGCCGAAGACCTGACAAGGGAGGATCGTGCCGAGAAGGTTCAGGTCAAAGACCCAACGCAACGCTTCGGTGGGAAGGTCGAAGAACTTCAAATCGGGACTCGTGGTGGCCTGGGGCTGGTTGCCCCCCGCCGCGTTGATCAGGCAATCGACTCTCCCAAACCGGGCGAGAACCTCGCCGGCCGCCTTGCGCACGCTCTCGATCTTCAAAACGTCAACGTGGAACAGTGCAGCGTTCTCTGCGTGCCTGCCCATGCGCTCCAGCAGGACTCGACCCGGTTCCAGGCGCAAGTCGAGGATGGCCAGCTGCGCGCCGCAATTGGCCAGCGCGCAGGCAATCTCGCCGCCCAGAATGCCGGCACCGCCGGTGATGGCCACCGTCTGCCCGGTGAAATCGTACAGCCGCACCAGTTTTTCGAGACTCATCGGTATCTGGATCATATACCCGTCCGTGTTTTCACAGTTTCTCAATTGTCATCCGAGTAAAAGACAGGGCGATCGTTTTGTCAAAGAAATAAATGCTTCGCCGCCTGGAACGCAGGAAAAATAAAAAAAGCGGGACGTTCCACTCGATTACCGTATAAGATCCAAATCACAGAAGACTGATAGTTGTAAGGCATGTCCTGGTTTTCGAAAGGACCCGATATGGCTTTCATCCACGAAGATTTTCTTCTGCAAACCAAAAGTGCCAGGCTCTTATACCACAAGTACGCGGTCGGCGAGCCGATCCTCGATTATCACTGCCATCTTTCTCCGGCGGACATCGCGGAGAACCGGGTTTTTAGCAACTTATATGAGATCTGGTTGGCCGGGGATCACTACAAGTGGCGCGCCATGCGCGCCAACGGCGTGCCGGAGCGTTTTTGCACGGGCAAGGAACCGCCTTTCGAAAAGTTCATGGCATGGGCACGCACGGTTCCGCACACGCTGCGCAACCCGCTGTATCACTGGACGCACCTGGAGCTGAAACGCTATTTCGGCATCGAGCAATTGCTGGACGAGAACAGCGCTGACGGGATCTGGGAACGCGCCAACGCCATGTTGGCCACTTCCGAGCTGAGCGCACACGGGATTTTGAAGAAATTCTGCGTCAAGGCACTGTGCACCACCGACGATCCCACGGATGACCTCGCCCATCACAGGAAGATTGCGGCCTCGGGGCTCGAAACGAAGGTCTATCCCGCGTTCCGCCCGGACAAGTCGCTGAACGTGCATCAGCCGGAAGCGTTCAACGCGTGGGTCGACCGGTTGGCGGCAGCCGCCGACGTCCACATCGCACGCTTCCACGATTTCATTTCCGCATTGCGCCGGCGGCACGATTATTTCCACCAAATGGGCTGCCGCCTTTCGGATCACGGCCTGGCCTGCTGCTATGCCGAGATTCCTTCAGAGCGTGCCGCCGCAGGCATCTTTGACAAAGTCCGGAGCGGCAAGGCTGCCACGCCGCGGGAGCAGTCGCAGTTTGCATCATTCATGATGCTCTACTTCGGCCATTTGGATTCGGAGAAGGGATGGACCAAGCAGTTGCACCTGGGAGCGCGCCGCAATGCGAATACCCGTCGAATGGAGGATCTCGGTCCCGATACCGGTTTTGATTCCATCGGCGACTGGCCGCAGGCCGATGCCCTGGGCGCCTATCTGGACCGGCTGGATCGGGAAAACGCGCTGCCGAAGACGATCGTCTACAACCTCAACCCGGCCGACAATTACGTGTTCGCCACCATGATCGGAAATTTCCAGGATGGCTCGATTGCCGGCAAAATCCAGTTTGCCAGCGGCTGGTGGTTCCTCGACCAGAAGGAAGGGATCGAACGGCAGATCAATGCACTGTCGAACGCCGGACTGCTGTCTCGCTTCATCGGCATGCTCACCGACTCACGTTCGTTCATGTCCTACCCGCGACACGAGTACTTTCGCCGCGTGCTGTGCAACCTGCTCGGCTACGACATGCAAAACGGAGAGCTGCCGGATGATGAGGCACTGGTCGGCGGCATGATACACAACATCTGCTACCGGAATGCCCAACAGTACCTGGGGCTGGGAACCTGATTTGCGGCATATTAAATTCGAGATTCGAAATTCGAGATTCGAGATTTTAGAATTTCGAATCTCGAATTTCGAATCTCGAATCTAAGTAAGGAGGTAATCCCATGCATTCCGCCTGGCACGACATGTTTGTTCTGGGGCTCCCCGTTTTGGAGAAGATACTCCGACCGACGATTGTGTACTTTTTTCTCATCGTTGGCATCCGTATCGCAGGGAAACGCGAACTGGCGCAGCTGAATCCCTTCGATCTTGTGGTTCTGCTCACCCTCTCCAATACCGTTCAGAATGCGATTATCGGCGAAGATAATTCCGTTACCGGCGGACTGATCGGGGCGGCGACCCTATTTCTGCTGAACTACGTCGTGGTGCGATTCCTGTTCACGCACGAGAAACTGGAGCGCATGGTTGAGGGGGACAAAGATGTTTTAATTGAGGGGGGCGTAGTCCGTGAGGATCGACTGAAAAAAGAGCTGCTGACGAAAGCCGAGCTTGAAACCGCTGCCCACCGCCAGGGATTTTCCGACTTAAGTGAGATTGAACGCGCGACCATCGAGCCCGGGGGGACGATAACCCTTGTTTCGAAGAAGCCCTCGGTGGACGAAGCCCGCCACCGGGCGCTGACGGATCGGCTCGATGTCCTGGCGCACCAGATCGCTGAAATTCGCGACCGGCTGCAGTCGCCTCCGGCCTAGAGACTCATCCGGAAAGGCCGTTTCTTGCGAATGACGACATTGAAAACAAAGGACTTCTGGGCCGTGAAATCGCGAAAAAGAGGCTTTCCGGATGAGTCTCTAGGAGCCTGTCCGAGAATTAGGAGGGGCCGCGTTCCGAGCGCCGCGGGGGCAGATGCGAGGCGGCGCGACGCAGGCGATGTCTCGGTACATCGTCGAGGAGCGCCAACGCCGCAGATGCCCCCGCGCCGCCGGAACCCGAAGGGCGCATGGGGCTTGCGCGGCGATCGCTGCGTTGCTCGTCGTCAACAATGTGCACCGACAT